>JBKCOM010000184.1:0-52490 GCA_046309775.1 Flavobacteriales bacterium | reverse complement strand
TGCTCCTCAGCAGAGCCTTTCTCCGCTTATCTTAGCAGCATTAAAGAAATACCTATCGCTTTATATTAACAATAAAGCTTTTCAACAAAATAAGGGACAAGGGTAGGTGTCCTGTCAAGCTATATTATGAGGTAGCACTTTGTTCTTGTTCCCTGTTCTTTTCCCCCCTTGTTCCCTTGTTCTTTTAATTCCTTGTTCCTTGTTCTTTTCAAAACCCCGCCTTCAACTCCAATTTTATTATCTCTCTCGTGATGGGATGTGTGAATTCCAAATATTCAGCGTGCAGAAAAAGTCGCTCTCCTTTTTTACCATATAAATCATCACCAATAATAGGCATATTCAAACCCTGAGGATGCGCAGCGTGCATCCGCAACTGATGCGTTCTTCCAGTGATAGGATAAAAATGAATACGCGTTTTGCCATCTTTTCTTTCCACTACTTCAAAACGTGTTAGCGCCGGTTTGCCGTATTCGTAACATACCATTTGCCTTGGACGATCTTCTAAATCTAATCGCAAGGGTAAATTGATTATGCCTTCATCCATTTTCAATTCACCATCCAACAGCGCCACATATCGTTTCTTTACTTCCCGTTTCAAAAATTGACGTTGCAAAGATTTATAAACTTCTTCTGTCTTGGCCGCCAATAGTAATCCCGATGTCGACATATCCAATCGATGCACTACCAGAGGACCGGTGGCGCGAGGAAATAAAAATCGCAAGCGAGTAGCCACCGAGTCAGAAATATTCTTGCCTGGAACGGAAAGAAATTCATCGGGTTTATCAATAACAACTATATAATCATCTTCCCAAAAAATTCGGAGCTCTTTGCCTTCAGCTGGATTTTTGAGCATCGGGTTTTCCGCGAGTTCCATTCCTGATAACATGTGACCTAATATTGGCTCACACTTTCCCCTACATGCTGGATAATAGTTGCCATGCACTCTTATCTCTGATGGCGGCGACTCGCCCCACCAAAACTCAGCCATCGCTATAGGTTCCAACTTATTTGAAAA
This sequence comes from Flavobacteriales bacterium, assembly GCA_046309775.1. Taxonomy (GTDB): domain Bacteria; phylum Bacteroidota; class Bacteroidia; order Flavobacteriales_D; family Sanyastnellaceae; genus JAIXWP01. The sequence goes on along the minus strand of JBKCOM010000184.1, from coordinate 51,475 downwards.
AGCATATTGAAATAATTTTGGTGCTGCGCATTCACCAGAACCTGCGATAGGTTTGCCGTCAGGAGTATTTTTAAATATTTCACCAAGACTTTTTTGCTCTAATTTTCTATTATAAAAATAAAACTGCTCGAAAATTTCTGCTTGTAATGCAGCAGATCTCGTCTTTCGCTCTTCTTTCAGCGCTTCAACTTCTTCCTTGTGCTGAGCCATTGCCGACTCCAACTCAGCTATTTTTTCTTTCCAAAACTTTGATAGCTTTTTCTGCTGATAGCTTTCATGAATGCTCTGTTTGTCGAGCATTTTCAATTGCTCTTCCAAATCAACACCTGAAAAAGATCTCTCCAACTCCTTTCTTTTCAAGTGCCTCACCTCTCGTTGCGTCTTATTATTAGCCTTCAACAAACGCAACTCTTCTTCCGATTTTTTTAATGCGTCTTTATACTCTTGCTTTAATGCAATAAAATCACTTTCATTTTCTAACTTTTCGATGCGCGCATTGATTTCGCTCACGATAGCTTCACCTTTTCTGTAAAAACCATCTTCGAGGAGAATATCAAATACAGGCGGAACAAACTTTTCATGTTGATTGTGCCCTGCAAGTTTTCCAGAAACAGCGCAGATATAGCCCAATTCTCCCGCTTCATTTTTTACGACAAGGACACCAAACATTTTTCCAATATTGATTCCTGCTTGCCCTTCAATAAGACCAAAATTGTGTTCCCAATCTTTTTGCGTTTCGAGATAATGCTGAAGCTCCTTAGATGCCAGCACGGCCAGCGGATGTGGCACGTAGTAAAATGGATAGTCGAACTTCTCAGGTAGAGGAATTCCTTCAATAGGTGAAGTAAAGCGATTGAAGTATGACTTGATGCTCATCAAGAAGCAAAGATAGTGTCACCCAATTTCTACATTGATAAAAAAAAGCGGCCTTACGGCCGCTTTTCCAATCTTATTTAAAAGAGTGTATTATTCATTCCCTAGGACCGTCAGTGTGCCTGAACCCTTAAATTCCTGTCCATCCAGTCCTTTTGCAATGTAGTAGTACAAGTACGTTCCATCGTTGAATTCTCCGCGTGGAGACCAAGTATCGAATGAATCTTGGAAATCCCAAATCTCATCGAGGTCATCCATCGAAACAATAAAAGTTCCATTGCGATTGTACAAATTCAACTCAAATGAGGCGATGAAATTACCTTCAACCTTGAAGCTGTCATTCATTCCGTCTCCGTTTGCAGAAATTACGTTTGGTATTTTGATAAACGCGTTCGTAAAGGCTACAACCGTGAATGTTATCGTATCTGTACATCCATTAAGCTCGGCTATCACATAACCCGAACTTCCACCTTCATTATAGAATGTGTTTTGAGCTTGATTGGTTGGAGTTACTAAATCAAATTCATCATCCCCATCGAAATCCCATGAGAACTCATCGGCATTCGAAATGGTCGAAAACTGCACCGTTACCGGAAGTTGACCATTGATTACATTTTGTGCATCCATTGGTGGAACAGAAGTAATTTCAAAATCCAAAATGGTCATATTCACCGTTACCGAAGCCGTTCCAGCGCAACCATTAGCATCCGTTCCGCTCACAGTATATGTCTGTGTATTGAATGGAGAAGCAACGGGGTTTGCGATATTGTCATCATTCAAAATTGTTGCTGGTGTCCACTGATACGTGGTGAGTCCTGAACCGAATAACTGTACAGTTTCGCCTTCACAAATATTTGTTGAAGCTGCTGTTGCGGTAACCGTTGGCAACGGGTTCACCGTTACCACTACTTGATCTGTGCTCTCACAACCTGCCGCGCTGGTACCTGTCACTGTGTAGGTAGTGGTATTGCTTGGAGTGACATTGTTAAATGCATTTGTAGGACTTGATCCTCCCGGACTCCACAAATAACTAGCCGCACCGCTTGCTGAAATAGTGGTGGTGGCACCCGCACAAATCGCTTGATCAGCGCTGGCAACAACCGTTGGGAGAGGATTAACATTAATAGAAACTTCTTCCGATGCTGTGCATACTCCCACCACCGTGTAAGTCAATGTATGAGGACCCACACCTGCATCAGCAGGCGTGAAGCCTGCGAATACTACACCATTGCCTGTCCACAAGCCACCAATTGGTGTAGCATTGAGAAGAACCGTTGGCGCATCGATACAAATCTGGGCTGGGGTATTGAACACAATATCTGGTAAAGGAACGATTTGAATGGTTACCTGATCTTGACCTGTGCACACATCGTTGATGGAATATGTAATCTGTGCATTACCCGCGCCTACGATAGAAGGTGTGAATAAACCAAGTGAATTAACACCTGTTCCACTCCACACTCCGCCTGGTGTTGCAGCTACTAATTGAATTGGTTCGCTGGTTACACAAATTGGATTGACATCTGTAATTGTAGCATCAACAAACTCAGTTACTTCTATAGACACAGTAACTGGAGTTGAACATGAATTTGGAACTTCATAAGTAACAACGGATGTTCCTATGCCCGCTACTGCAGGATTGAAGAACCCAGAAGCTCCATTTGTAATTCCATTCCCTGTCCAAACACCACCAGAAGGAGAACCTTGCATATTGAAGCCCGGAGCGGTGATACACTGAGCACCTGGGTCGACAATGCTCAATTCAAAAACAGGCAATACTTCGATAGTAATTGAAGAAACACCATCACAGGTATTTGGCACTGAATAAGTCACTTCATGTGTCCCAGGACCAGCCACTGATGGATCAAAGATTCCCGCAATTGCATTAGTTATTCCAGGACCAGACCACGTTCCGCCGCCATTGCTAGCTGCCAATGTGATTGGTGCAGCATCCTCACAAAGAGGGAGAATGGGTGAAAGTTCTAAAACAATCGACTCTGTAACTTCAATAGTATAGGTAGCAGGAGTGATACAATCATCAAATGAATAGGTCACTTCAAAAGTACCCGGACCTGTAACGGTAGGGTCAAAGCTTCCTGCGTTGGCGTCTACGATGCCCGGTCCTGACCATGTGCCCCCACCAGGGTTTCCTGTAAGTGTCACAATGCCACCGCCCGTACATATTTGTGTTGGCTCATTTATGGATGCTTCTCCGGGTTCAGCTACCACAACGTCTATAGTCGAAGTACCATTACATGCATTTGGGATGGTATATGTAATCGGGAAAGTACCGATTCCAGCAACTGTTGGGTCAAACAACCCTTGATTCGCATCTGTTATACCTGTACCCGACCATGTGCCGCCCGCAGAAGCTGCATTGAGATCTACAATTTCATTTGATCCGCAAATAATACCCGGATTAGTAATGGTAGAATTCACAGTCGGAAGCAGATTGATTTGAATTTGCTGAGTGATGATACAACCACTCAGGTTAATTGTATACGTAATTGTTTTTAATCCAGGACCTCCTGCGCTATTCGTATTGAAAGCACCAGTGATTGCATTCACAATACCTGGACCCGACCAAGAACCACCGGAAGGGTTAGCTGATAATGTGAAAATAGGATCTCCAATACAATAGAATGGTTCAACTGGATCAATGGTTGGATTTGCGGGAACAACATATTCGCGCAACTCACTATCTGAGATAGTACCTCCACAAGCGGCACCAGGACCATTACCAGTAATGGTAAGGGTAAAAGTAGTATTCTGTGTTGGACCTGGATTTACTGTAGGTGTCAAAGAAGAAGTTGCGTTAGGAATGGTAATGGTTGGATTGGCCGACCACTGATAGCCATTTTGAAATGCGATGGGCGTAGTAGAACCTGTAGGTACTTGGAAAACAGAAGCTGTACTAGCGCTACAGCTATTATCTGCAATAGGTGAGTTAAAACCTGCTGGTGTCGTATAAGTAATGGTTTGAGGCTGACCACAACCATCCTGACCAACGAAAGTGATTGTTGCGTCAGTCAACGCTCCTACGTCAGCACCAACACAGTCATAGATTTGAACTCTCCAACCCGAGGAGGCGGCGTTACATCCATTCAATGCGGTCCAGTTGATCGGTGTATTTGCTGCGCCGTATGAATCATATGTTCCAGTAAGCGGCACCGCAGCTCCACAGACGTTGAAGTTTGGAAAACTCTGAACGTTAGTAAAACAAAGATTATTGATATTGTCTCCTGCATTGCAGTTTGTTCCTGGATTCGGACTTAAAGTAATCGTTGGACTGCCACAAGAAGCTGGTCCTACGAAATAGAAACCGATATCAGAAACGAAAGTGTGAGTACCACTAAAACACACAGTGATTTGAGTGTTTGCGCCCACAATCATCGGATCGGGCGGTGGATTGTAATATGGAGTAGCAGTCGCATAAGTAACTTGACCATTCAAACTAACTGAACCACAACCAGGAGTGATTGGGTTGACATTGACGCTTGGATTAGTGAGCACTTCTGAAATCCACGCACGGTCGCATCCTACAATAGTTCCATTGGCATCAGTAATGGTAACACGATATCCGCCTGCTGGCAAATCATTCAAAGTAGCTACGAGCAAATCGTTTTGCGTTTGATAAGCCACATAAGCATTGCTTGCAGTACTATACTGTTGCCAGTTGAAATCATACGGAGCGACTCCCCCAGTTGGCGTGGCTGTGAGTGAACCTAATTCGCCCGTGCAGTAAAAATAAATACTATCATTTGTGGCTCCATTAGTGTAAGCGGTAAGCGAACGGCTAGAAAAGCCATTGGCTGTAATTTGCGCAAAACCTCCCACCGCAGCAATAATTGCTGCGAATAGTAAACTTATTTTCTTCATAGATTTTTAGAGGTTGATCGAATTTAAAAATTCCTCTGGAGTGATAGTTTTGCCTTGTGAGCCTACCACTTTCTCAATATTCATGAGATGGAAAGCCTTCAAAACGATATTTCTATCCCACTTTTCTGCAAGTGTTAAAATAGAAAATGACTTCTCTCCCAACTCTACGGTCAAGAATTGCGTGTTATCTTTTGACCATTGTAAAATTTGAGTACGCTCATCGGCAGTTAATTCAGAATCCAAGTTCATTTTAAGTACCACACGATCCTGTGATTGATTCTTTCCTACGCTGCCTTCAAGTGTTGCCACATGTTGTGCGCTCATCGATAGAGAGAGTGCCGAAAATAGCACGATGAATAACTTCTTCATTTGGTTTGGTTCTTTTTATTGCAAACAACAAAGAAAATAAAGAAATCCTTTTCTTCATCATTTACTTTAACATGATGGTAAAAATTCAATATTAGTTGCTTAGCACCAAGTTAATTTTCGGTTTAATAGCCCTTTTTCATACATTTACGTTCCCATTGTTAGCAGGAGGTTAATTTGAAGAAGGTCATTTATTTTTTTTGTATATTTTCATGTTTCATTTCACTACAAAACGTTACTGCACAATATTTTAGCCCCGAATACGGTGAAGTGTTTGTTCAAAATGAAATTTCAATTGTCAAAATTGAAATAGACCCTGATAGTTTGGCTTTCATGCTGTTAGAAGAAAATCTTTTTTCCGACCATGAATACCCTGCGACCTTCATTTTTCAAAATTCACTTGTCTCTGATACTCTTTATAATGTGGGATTTCGCTTGAGAGGCAATACAAGTCGGCTTGCAGCAAAGAAGTCATTTAAAGTGTCCATCAATAGTTTTGAGCCGAGAAGATGGCGAGGCTTGGAAAAGGTAAACCTCAATGGCAATCACAATGACGTAAGTATGCTTCGGGCTAAACTCTGCAGCGATATGTACCGTGAATTGGGGCTTCCGGCCGCTAGACTTGCCTATACCAAACTTTACATAAACAATGAATACAGAGGAATTTACCTCAACACAGAACACATTGATGAAGAGTTTGCCAATAAGTATTTTGATCAACAAGGGGATGGCAATCTTTATAAATGTCTCTACCCCGCTGATCTGAATTATCTGGGCACCAATTCTTCTAATTATCAATTGGAAGTTTTTGGCAGAAGACCTTACGAGCTCAAAACCAACCTGTGGCAAGACAACTACTCTGATTTAGCGCAATTCATTACTGCACTTCACAATGCCAACGAAACCGGCTTAGAATGCAATATACAGGAAGAATTTGACCTCCATTCATTCGTCAAATATCTTGCTTTGGAAATACTCCAAGGTCACTGGGACGCCTATGTTTACAACAAAAATAACTTCTACCTATACCACAACGAAACTACCGATCAAATTTGCTGGATTCCTTATGATATGGACAATACATTGGGTATTGATTGGGTCGGCCAAGACTGGACAGCAAGAAACATTTACAATTTCCCTCCCTCGGGAGAAGATCGTTTGTTGTACGATGTCATAATGGAAAACCCTTACTGGAGAGGGCAGTTTTCAAAAGCTATAAATGACTGTATAAATTTATTTTTTAATGATGCGTGGCTTAATGAAAAAGTAAATCAATACCACGATTTAATAAGTGATGAAATTTCAAGTGACCCTTATTATCCATTAGACTATGGATTCACCAGTGACGATTTTCTTCAGGCTCCTTTTTCTACTTGGGGAGGTCATGTCTCATTTTCATTAAGCGATTATTTTAATCAGCGCGCTCAATCGGCGTTAGATCAATTACAGGCATTTGACTCCATTGAACCAGTTTTTGCCATTACTGACAATGGTCCTCAACCGAATATTCCCATTGTTCGCTGTTTTTATGAAGGAAATATCACACCCATTTTACAGTATAAGATTGATGATGGCAGCACTATGCAAACAACTATGGGCGATGATGGCAATTTCCCAGATGATGTTGCAAATGACAACGTTTACCATGGATTTATCAATACCGATGGGGGTAATAAAATTAGCTATCAAATACTAGTAGGCTCAAGCCTTTATCCTTGCTGGGGAGAAAATGTGATTTGGCTTACGGAGTCAAGTGTTCCATTGCAAATCAATGAGGTCATGAGTCTCAATAGCTCGACTATTGCCGATTCGGAGGGAGAGTATGATGATTGGGTAGAGCTGTATAATCCTGGTCCCACGAATGTAAACATGTCAAATATGTTTATGACTGATGAGTTCGGAAATTGGGATAAATGGCCATTGCCATCAATCATTACACCCGTTAACTCCTTCAGGCTTTTTTGGGCGGATGACCAACCAGAGCAAGGCAATGATCACATGAATTTTCGACTTTCTGACAATGGTGAAACCATTTGGTTGGTGCGCTACGAACAAGGTGCCCCGCGCATTGTGGACGGTGCTGCTTTTGCCGCCATTCCCGTCGATTTCAGCTACGGAAGAATTACAGAATCGAGTAATGATTATATCGAATTCAGCACTCCTACCCCACTCGCTGCCAACGGCGTGGTAAGTGTACAAGAAAAGTCTCTTTCAGAAATAACAGTGTATCCAAATCCTGCAACACTTTATTTAAACTTCTCGAAGAGTGCTCAAAACATTCAGCTCTTGAATATGCAAGGGCAGGTATTGGTGAGGAGAATGAATGATAAGCAACTTGATGTAAGTAGCCTTCCAACGGGCATCTACATGCTTCAACTCGATGGGGCTGTCTTCAAGATTTGTGTTGAGCGCTAGAAAAAAGGTTTTCTTTATAGCCGCTCTAAAGTTACCTTTGCGCCTCATTTTGAATTTTGAATCTCAAGTCACACATACGCTCCCAATTATTTAAAACCATTGGAAAAGCTGCCGCAGAAATAAATGTGGAGGTCTACGCTATTGGTGGAATGGTGCGTGACATTCTTTTGAAACGGCCCAATAAGGATTATGACTTTGTCACCAACGGAGATGGTATTTTGCTGGCGCAACAAGTAGCCAAACATCTTGGCGTGAAGAAAGTAAATGTCTTTAAAAATTTTGGTACCGCTCAGTTTCGTTTTGCTGACTTCGACCTAGAATTTGTTGGTGCCCGCAAAGAGTCATACAATCAAGATTCAAGAAAGCCTGACGTTATACCCGGTAGTTTGACCGACGATCAAAACCGTCGTGATTTTACTATCAACGCAATGGCCATTAGCCTTCAATCTGAAACTTTTGGCGATTTGATTGACCCATTTAATGGAATTATTGATTTAGAAAATAAAATCATTCGCACTCCCCTTGATCCAGATATCACCTTTAGCGATGATCCACTGAGAATGATGCGCGCGGTTCGATTTGCAACACAGCTCAATTTCAGCATTCATGCCGAAAGCTACGCTGCATTGGCCAAAAATGCAGAGAGACTGAAAATAGTGAGTGTGGAGCGGATCATGACAGAGTTGAATAAAATCATTATGACCCCGAAGCCGAGCAAAGGCTTTAAGATTTTATTTGATACCGGTTTGCTACATCAGTTTTTTCCAGAAATGGTGAAGCTCCATGGCACTGAAACACGCAACGGGCTGAGTCATAAAGATAATTTCTACCACACGCTTCAAGTATTGGATAATCTTTGTGAGACTAGTGACAATCTTTGGTTGAGATGGTCTGCCATATTGCACGACATCGCGAAGCCGCCTACAAAACGTTTTGAAGACGGTATTGGATGGACGTTTCATGGGCATGAAGATTTGGGGGCGCGCATGGTACCCAAGATTTTCCAGCGACTAAAATTGCCCTTGGATCATCACATGAAGTATGTTCAAAAGATGGTTCAACTGCATTTGCGTCCTATTGCATTGACCAAAGAAGAAATATCCGACAGTGCAATTCGCCGTTTACTCTTTGAAGCTGGAGACGACGTGGATGACTTGATGCTGCTTTGTAAAGCTGATATTACTTCAAAAAATGAAGCCAAGGTGAAGCGTTACCTTCGCAACTATGAGGTGGTAAAAGAAAAACTCATTGAGGTTGAAAAGAAAGACCATATCCGAAATTTTCAACCACCTATCACGGGTGAGATGATTATGAATACTTTCGGAATTGCTCCGGGACGTGAAGTAGGAATCATAAAAAATGCTATAAAAGACGCCATTCTCGACGGTGTAATTCACAACGAGTATCAAGAGGCATACGACTTTATGATGATGGAGGCCGAAAAAATTGGGTTACTCAAGTCACAGAAATAAGCCCGTTTTCAGCTTATTTTTGCATTATGACAACAAAACTTATTGGATTAATCGGTGGCTCTTTCATTGCTATGGGTGCATTTGCCCAAGGTTTTGTGAATGCAAACGCAGACCACGGTGTTTTTCAAATCAATGTTGGAGCAATTTCTCACGGAGCAGGTGTCTCATTTTATGATTTTAACAAAGATGGATTTGATGACATTACTTATTGTCAATCGGGCGACTCTTTAGTATTTTATGAAAGCACAGGAGATAGTCTCATCCGCCGGGAAATAATAGCAAATACACTCGACATGCGCATGGCATCCTGGGCGGATTACGACAATGATGGTGATGCAGACTTGTTGGTCACCAAAGCTCGAAATGTAGGCAATAACACCAAGCTTTACAGAAATGATGGATGGCCTATACTAACTGACGTAACCCCCGATCTCGCCATGCCCAATTTTGGAGGTGTTCGAAGTTATGGTCACTGCTGGGGTGATTACGATAAAGATGGATTTCTAGATTTATATATCTGCAACTACAACCTCGGCGGAGGTATCACCAATTGGCTCTTTCATAATGATGGTGATGGAACATTCACGGAGGTGGGTGCCGCTGCAGGCGTGGCCAATGGCAGTCAACTTTCGTTTCAATCTGTGTTTTGGGATTTTAATCAAGATGGCTGGCTTGACCTATACGTAGTAAATGATTTGAATCAACAAAGTGTGATGTTTTATAACAATGGCGACGGCACATTTAGCAATGTGAGCGCAGCCACAGGCACGAATATTCAAATCGAGGCCATGTGTATTTCTGTATTCGATTATCAAAATGATGGAGATTGGGACATCTATGTCACCAATATCGCTGTCGGAAATTATCTCCTGGTGAATGAAAATGGTGTCTTCAGCAATCAAGCAGAGGCCGCCGGTTTGGAGCTCAATCGCATGTCGTGGGGCAGCACTTTTGTAGATTTTGATAATGATACCGATCAAGATGTACACATTGTCACCACGCAAGGTTCCAACAATCAAAATCCTTTCATGGAAAATAACGGAAGCGATTTCTTTACTGAAAACAATGCGCTTGGTTTTGCTGGTGACATAACAAACGCTTACAGCAATGCTAAAGGAGATTATAACAATGATGGTTTTTACGATCTCACCCACTCCACTGTGGGTAGTCAAAACAGTTATATCTTTTGGGAAAATCTAGGGGTTGGAGGCAACTGGGTGAAGGTAGATCTCACAGGAACCATAAGCAATCGTGATGCAATTGGAAGTCTTGTTCGCTATTGGATTGATGGTGTCGAAAGAAGATATTTTACATCTGCAGGTGGGGGTTTCTTGAGCCAGAATGCACACACCGAAATCATCGGACTCGCTGATGCCACGCAAATAGATTCGTTGCAGATTACATGGCCACGTGGCTTTGTTGAAACGCATTATAATCTGCAAGCCGGACAGCGCTACGACTACATCGAAGGCCAAACGCTCGCTGCCTCTATCGAAGTATTAGAAGGGACAACAATAATCTGCGACAGTCTGCATTTGAGCGCTGGCGATTGGGCATCATACCTCTGGGATGATGGTAGTACCGATGCTCTGCGCACAGTATTTTCTGCAGGAGAATACACCGTTGTTGTTACAAATGCAGAAGGAATTTCTACTACAACTGACATCACGATAACACAAGGTTATATTCCACAGATAAGTGCAGAAGTCATAAACAACTCTTGCTATCAAGCAGGCAATGGAAACATTGCTATTACTGAAATAAATAATCAACCGTACACTGCGGTTTGGAACACAGAAAGCGGAGCACTACCCCAAGTTTTCCTCGCTGGCAACTACTCAGCGGTGATTACTTCTGAAGACAATTGCAGCATCGAGGTTTCTTACGAGATCACCGAACCTGGACCCTTTGAAGCTAGCGCGGAAGTTACACTTCCATTGTGCGCTGGTGAAACAGGCAGCGCATCCCTTACTTTTTCAGGAGGTGTTGAACCCATTACCACCGATTGGCAAGGTTTTGACCCAGCCGCGCTCGCTGTTGGGGATTATTTCATCAATAGCACTGATGACAACGGCTGCATCGTTTCAAATTTCATTTCGATCAACTCACCCGCTGAATTAGTTATTGTAAATTCTACAATAAGTGACGCAGAAAATGGCCCAAATGGTTCCATTGAGCTCGAAATAGCTGGCGGCGTGGAGCCATATAGCTTCGCTTGGTCAAACAATACCTCAGACAATCCAATTATCAACATCGGTCAAGGACAATATGAATGTATAATCAGTGATGCCAATGGCTGTCAAATCACTTTCGAAGCGAGTATCCTCGATTTACAAATAGAGGAAAGTGAAAATAACCTACGCATTTTTCCAAATCCCACGAATGGTATAGTGCAAATGGAACTGCTCAATATTGGTTCGACAGTACGTGTGATTGATGGCCTTGGTAAAATCGTGTGGAGTAATTTGATCAATAATTCGCGCGCAGAGCTAGACTTGAGTGCACATTCAAAAGGAAGTTACATCATCGAAGTCATTACTGATAAAAAGGTAATTAGACGAAAACTAATTATTGAATAAACTCAAGTTTAGAAAGGTCAAGTTTGGTTTTGAAAACACCGAAAGCAACTATTGCTTGGCCGCTTTCCATTTCCAATACCTTACCAGTTTGTTTGGTATTTTCTAGGCGAACAAGAGAACCTATTTTAATGCGATCGCGATGTGATTGTTTTACAACTTTTTCTTCTTTACTTTTCTGAACCTTTTTCTGAAGACTCCGCTGCTTGCGTTCTTCGTCAATTTTGGTCTTTTCTACAACCACATATTTTTTAATCTCATCCATTAGCTCTTTATTCTTGGCTCTGAGGTTCCATGACTCAATAAACTGAGCCATTCGACGTCCATGATTGAGATATTTATTGTTGCGTTCTATCGTCTCTTGTTGACGTGCAAGTCTTTCTTCAAACTTTTCTTTTTTCTTTTCAAAATCTTGTATTGTCGTGCTCGCCAATCGCCCTGCTTCGTCGGCTGATTTGGAAAGATCTTCTAAACGTGTTTTTTCGGCTTGTAATGATGACAAAATTTCATCCATCATCACCTTTTGCTCACTCAGTTTTGTCTTGGCTGCCTCAATCATTTCTTTCGGAATACCATTGATTTCAGCTACTTCAAAAGTGAAAGAAGAACCGGGTTGTCCGACGGAAAAACGGTATGTAGGTTCAAGGGTATCCGTATTGAAAAGCATGCAGCCATTGATCGCATTGCGCAGTTGTGCTGCTTTCAATTTGATATTGCTATAGTGAGTGGTGATAACACCAAAGGATTTTCTATTGTATAATTCTTCAAAAAATACTTCTGCCAAGGCTCCGCCCAAATCTGGGTCAGAACCTGTTCCAAATTCATCTAATAAAACCAAACTTTTTCTATTAGCGACATTCAAAAAATGTCGCATACGCTTGAGGCGGTAGCTATAGGTTGAGAGCTGGTTTTCTATGCTTTGATTATCTCCAATATCAGTTAAAACTGCGTGAAATAGCGACATAACGCTTTTATCACCCACGGGAACCAGCAAGCCACTTTGCAACATTACTTGCAAGAGCCCAATGGTCTTCATCGTGATGGACTTACCTCCTGCATTGGGTCCGCTGATAACCAACATTCTGCTAAACTTATCCATGCGAAGACTTTGTGGGAACGTGGTCCTGCCAAGTCTTTTATTATTGATAAATAAAACGGGGTGATAAGCCTTTTTAATATCAATGACTTGTTCATCTGAAATTTCAGGCAACTGGGCATCAAGATCCAAAGCCAACCTGCACTTTGCTTGAATGAAATCAAGCTCAGTGAGAAGATGTTGATATGCTGTAATTAATGGCAGACGATGACGAATCGAATTGGTCAACGCTAATAGAATCTTTCTGATTTCTTTTCTCTCGTCATCAAATAACGACTCCAACTCGAAGTTGAGTTGGATATTCACCTCCGGTTCGATGTATGTTAGACTTCCAGTCTTGCTGCTGCCTGCCACTACTCCACTCACTTTGCGTTTGTGCGTGCTGTAGATTGCGAGTACTTTTCTTTCGTTGATGTATGCCTCGCCAGTGTCTGCTAAGAAGCCTTTGCCCGCAAGGTCTTTCATGACCTTTGCAAAGTTTTTGGCTATCTGACGACGCACCGAGCCGATCGAAGAACGAATTGTTCTCAATTCATCCGAGGCATCATCCTTCACTACCCACTTATTTGTAAATACCTGGTCAATAGCTTGAATCAGCTCTTGCGTAGGTTCTATTTCCTGAATCAACTGGAATAATGAAGGAAATGCTAGTTCCAAACCCTCGAAAGCTCCTATGATTTCATTGGTCAATGCTGAGGCTTTGTGAATGCGAGCAAAACTCTCTTCGCTCAAGACACTGTCTTTCACTTGAAGCCATTTGATTTCCTGATTGAGCTCTTCGAAGTCTATGGCTGGTAGCGAAACCGCTTCCCGACGCATGCGCGTGAACTCTTCCAACTTTTGAAGTTCTACGCGCAACAACTGATGATCGAGTAATGGGCGGAGATCGCGCATTCGATCCTTTGCTGTCGGTTGTGCGCAATAATCCCACAGAATTTCGCGTAAAAAGTCGAATTCTAAATCCCTTATTGTTTGATCATCAAAATGATTCATAATCGTGTGCAAAGCTATGATTCGCGCGGTGATTTAACACCTTTCGAGCATAATAGTTCTTACTTTTTTTAATTCTCGTTTTATTATCTTTCAAATGTTCATAATCCTATCACACGAATTTTCATAGATTATCAAAATCCTTCATATTTGAATGCAAGAAAAAAGCATCATGAAAAGGAAAATCCTTCGTTTTTTTAAAAATAAATACACCTTGTCTTTGACCATATTCCTTTTATGGATTTGCTTTTTTAACAACATCGATTTGTTTTATGTAATTGAAAGTCGCGTCGAGTTGTATCGAATTCAAAGGGATGTGAAAGACCTTGAAAAGAAAAATGAAGAACTTAAAATCTCTTTAGAGGATTTAAGCAACAACAGTGCTTCATTAGAAAAATTTGCCAGAGAGACTTATTACATGAAGCGCGACAATGAAGAGGTTTTTGTTTTCAAAGAAAGAGGCGAATAATTCTATAAAAACAAATCTATTAACCCTTCTGGCGCCTCTATTTCTACTTTTTTGTTTTGGTTATCAATGGCCTTGATGAAGTCTTCGTGCAGCGGAAGTAAAATCATTTTACCATTAAAATCAATCTCCAACTGAGGATTGCCCGCCAGTTCGAGTATTTGATGCACTCTTCCTATGTTTCCTTTTACGTGATCAATAACTTCATATCCGAGAATGGAACGCAATTCAACGCGCGTTTCATCGGTTTCTGAAAGATCTTCCTTCAGGATGAAAATTTTAGCCTTAACCAGTGATTTTGCAAGGTCTTCCGTATCGACTCCTTCGAGCTTTACTTTAACTGTTTTGTTCGTTTTTGAAGACAACGACTCGACGAAATAAGGTATGAGTTGACCTTTTACTTCAACAAAAATGGATTCCACATCTTGGTACTCATTCAAGACCTCTGTATCGAGGTATGCTGTGAGTTCGCCTTTATATCCGTGGAGTTTGGTAAAATATCCGAGTTCGTGCAGTTCGCTTTTGTCTGGGGTCATGGAAGATGATTTATGAAAAGAGGCTGCCTCTTTTGGAAGCAGCCTCTTTAAAGTAATCTTTTTGGAAGAATTATTCAGCGCTTTCAGCAGCTGGAGCGTCAGCCGCAGGGGCTTCTTCAGCAGCGGGAGCTTCAGCAGCAGGGGCTTCTTCAGCTACAGGAGCTGGTGCAGCAGCAGCGGCGAGTGCCTGAAGACGTGCTTCATTTACTGCCTTTTCAGCCTTGAGAGCCTTGCTCTTTGCGTCTTCTTTACCCTTAGATAAAGAATCGCGCTTGGCTTGAATTTTTGCTTCTTTTGATTCTCTCCAAGCAGCAAGACGCGTGTCTGCCTCTTCTTGAGTCAAAGCACCCTTTGCAACGCCTTTTTGGAGGTGAAGAGCATACAATACGCCGCGGTAGCTGAGCATAGCACGCATAGTGTCAGTTGGCTGAGCACCATTCTGAAGCCATGTAAGCGCCTTCTCGTTGTCGAGGACGATTGTAGCAGGGTTAGTGTTTGGATTGTAGCTACCGATGCGCTCAATGTATTTACCATCACGTGGTGAACGAGCGTCTGCGGCAACAATGTGGAAGAAAGGTTTACCTTTCTTACCGTGACGTTGAAGTCTTAATTTTACTGGCATTGTAGATTGTTTGATGGGTACGAAACCCGGTTAACAATTATTTAATTGGGCGGCAAATATACAACGATTTCTCTAATTCACAAGTAATTATTGATCCAAAAAAAGACCGCCCTGTAGTCAGGGCGGTCTTTTCAGATTTTAGATTATTTTTTATTGAATAATCAATCGAATTACTTGTTCGCCCATTCTGAGGTGATAAACACCGCTTGAACAACCTTCCAAATTCAATTCATTCTCGCTATTAGTCCATCTTCCTGCCTTGATCATTGATCCTTGTGCGTCAAATACTTCATACTGCATGTCAGTAGTTCCGCTCATGCGTACTCTGAACACACCTTGAGAAGGATTCGGGAACACTTGAAGTACAGATGCACCAAGTTCCTCCTGATTGAGAGCAATGAATTCCACACACTCAGTTGTAGCTTCACACTCACCCAATCCAATCTGTAATGCATATTCACCGCTTTGAGATGGCGCAAACCATTGTCCGTTTGCTCCTGCAATTGCTGTGTTTGTGGCACAATCAATCCACTGGAAGTCCGCTCCAAAACCTTGCAATGATACCAAAGCTCCGTCCACTGGGTTGATCTGAAGATTCAAATCAATTACTTCCAAGTGTAAGGTCACTTGCACAGGACAGCCATTTTCATTCATGTATTGCTCCACATAGATTCCACTTTCGTTGAACATCATTCCCTCGAAAGTATATGGTCCGCAAGAAACCATCTCCATTGTTTCTGTGAGCAATCCAAGCGCAGCGCTTTCATCGCATCCAAGTGATCCATCACCATTATCATCACCTGCTACTTCTCCGTCACCGATTTCTCCGTCACCGTCTGTGTCTCCAGAAACTTCCCCATCACCGATTTCTCCATCACCATCAGTATCTCCAGCTACTTCTCCATCGCCAATCTCGCCATCACCGTCAGTGTCACCTGCTATTTCTCCGTCGCCAATCTCCCCGTCGCCATTGGTGTCACCTGCAAGTGTGGTAATGGTAATGTTGTAGGTAACTAAACTATCACAGCCCGCGATGCTTTCGTATGCAAAGTTGTACTCTCCAGACTCACTGTACACTACTCCATCCAATTCAAAGGCTTGGAAAGCTATGATGTCAATATTCGTGAATGAGCTCTGTGCAACGTTCAAATTCAAGGTAATTGTTGAATCACAACCTGCCGCGTTTGGAATAACCTGAGTGTATACACCACTTTCTGTGTAAACCTCACCGTTCAAGGTATAGCTATCGCAAGCTGCCACATCCAAGACTGAAGAACTGCTTTCCAAGATGGTCAAGTTCAATGTCACATTAAGCTCACAGCCTACCACATTTTCCAATTGTTGAGTATATACTCCACTTTCGGTGTAAGTCTGTCCATACAGTGTATAGCTATCGCAAGCAATGATCGTTAATTCTTCACCTGAACTTTGTAGAATGGTAAGATTCAGAGTCAAGGTAGAATCACAACCAGCTGCATTCTGCAATACTTGAGTATAAACACCACTTGCAGTGTAAGTTTCACCATTGAGTGAATAGCTGTCGCATGCAGTGATTTCCATGTTTGAGAAAGTGCTCTCAAGAATTGTCAAGTTCAATGTCAATGTAGAATCGCAACCTGCGGCGTTCTGTAGCATTTGAATGTAAACTCCGCTTTCAGTATATGTCTCCCCATTGAGTGAATAGCTGTCACATACTGTCACATCCATGCTTGAGAAAGTGCTCTCAAGAATTGTCAAGTTCAATGTCAATGTTGAATCGCAACCTGCGGCGTTCTGTAACATTTGAGTGTATACTCCGCTCTCAGTATATATCTCGCCATTGAGTGAGTAGCTATCACACACTGTCACATCCATGCTGGAGAAAGTGCTCTCAAGAATTGTTAAGTTCAATGTCAATGTTGAGTCGCAACCCGCAGCGTTCTGTAACAGTTGAGTGTATACTCCGCTCTCAGTATATGTCTCGCCATTGAGTGAGTAGCTATCACATACTGTCACATCCATGCTTGAGAAAGTGCTCTCAAGAATTGTTAAGTTCAATGTCAATGTTGAATCGCAACCCGCGGCGTTCTGTAGCATTTGAGTGTACATACCACTTTCAGTATATGTCTCGCCATTGAGCGAATAGCTGTCACATACTGTCACATCCATGCTTGAGAAAGTGCTCTCAAGAATGGTCAAGTTCAATGTCAATGTTGAGTCACAACCCGCGGCGTTCTGTAACATTTGTGTGTAAACTCCGCTCTCAGTGTATGTCTCGCCATTGAGTGAGTAGCTATCACATACAGTCACATCCATACTTGAGAAAGTGCTCTCAAGAATGGTCAAGTTCAATGTCAACGTAGAATCACAACCTGCGGCATTCTGAAGAATTTGAGTGTAAATACCGCTTTCAGTGTATGTTTCGTTGTTCAAGCTGTAGCTGTCACATGAAGTAACATCCATGCTAGAAGTAGCATTTACTGGCTGGTTTATTTCAACACTGCGTGAAATATCACAACCATTGGCGTCTATAATTTCTAATTCGTAAAGGCCAGCTTCTAAGTTTGAAACATCTGCAGTATTTGCTGCAATATTCGCCCAGTTGTAAACATAAGGGGCTGTTCCTCCAAAAGCCTCTACTGAAATAGAACCGTCGTTACCTTCAAAACATGTAACATCTATTGTACCTATTACAGCGTCAAGTTGAGCCATTGGTTGATTCACAAGGAAAGCCTCGTTTGCTGAACAACCGTTTGCATCAGTCACTGTCAAGATATACTCTCCAGCAATAAGTGAGCTAATGTCTTCTGTAATTTCTCCATTTGACCATAAGAATGAATAGCCCGCTGTTCCTCCAGAAATATCAACGTTAATGGCTCCATTGTTTCCGCCGAAACACAATACTTCAACAGGATTTCCTGAGATGGTAACAGGAGCGATTGGCTCGCTGATGGTGAAGCTTTGAGAGGCAATACATCCGTTTGCATCAGTCACAGTGCACTCATAAGTGCCAGCGATAAGACCAGTAATAGATGCAGTGCCATCACCATCTGGATTACCCGTCCAATCGTATGTATAGTCACCTGCACCACCAGATACAACAACTGAAGCAGCTCCATTATTCCCTGCATTACAAGCAACGTTTGTTTGCGAAGCAGCTGAAACAACCAACGCTGAAGGCTCACTTATTTCAAAACTTTGTGAAGCCGAACATCCGTTCGCATCAGTTACGGTGCATACATAGTTGCCTGCTGAAAGACCAGAAACGGATGCAGTGCCATCGCCATTTGGATTACCTGTCCAATCAAATGAATATCCTCCAGCACCACCCGAAACGATCACAGATGCTGCCCCGTTGTTGCCACCATTGCAAGATACGTTAGTTTGTGCAGCGGCAGACACCACAAGAATTGAAGGTTCACTGATGGTGAAACTTTGAGAAGCGATACAGCCATTCGCATCTGTTACAGTGCACACGTAAGTACCGGCGCCAAGTCCAGAAATTGAAGCTGAACCATCGCCATTTGGATTACCGGGAGTCCAGTTGTATGTATAACCACCTGCACCACCAGATACAGAAACAGAAGCAGCTCCATTGCTACCACCATTGCATGAAACGTTGGTTTGAGATTGCGCGGAAGCAACAAGTGCTGTTGGTTGAGTGATTGTAAAATTACGTGTAGCAGTACATCCGTTTGCATCGGTAACGGTACAAGTCCATGAACCAGCAGTCAAGCCAGTCACAGAGGCAGTGCCATCACCTGTTGGATTGCCGGGAGTCCAGTTGTATGTATAACCACCTGCACCACCAGATACAGAAACAGAAGCAGCTCCATTGCTACCACCATTGCATGACACGTTGGTTTGAGAAGCTGCATTTGCTATCAAAGCCGAAGGCTGCGTAACAGTGATGTTTGCCTGAGCAGAACAACCATTGCTTCCTGTAACTGTAACAACATAGTTTCCTACGCTCAAGCCTGTTGCTGTCGCAGCAGAGCCGCCTGAAGGTGACCATGAGTAAGTATAAGGAGCAACGCCGCCAGATGGACTAACGGAAGCAACACCATTTGCCCCTCCATTACAAGCTACATTCGTAATGGCTGTACCTAATGAAGGGACGGCGTTTATTGTAGCCACAACAGCAGTGCGCGCAGCGGAATTACATCCGTTATTGCTCGCTTCTGCCCAATATGTGGTGGTCGCAGAAATAGAAGGAGTTGTAAATGAGTTGCCGGTACCAATAGAAGAGCCACCAGAAGATGCGCTAAACCAATTAATAACACCAGCACTAGCTGTTGCAGACAATGTTACAGTGCCTGCGCCACAACGAGCTGCACCCGCAGATGATGCTACAGTTGGTATTTGATTCACCGTTGCAATTACTTCGGTGCGAGTAGGACTCGTGCATGAACCGCTAGTAGACGACACCCAGTAACTTGTAGTTGCCGATATAGAAGGTGTGGTGTAAGCAGTACCTGAGGCAATCGCTGAGCCTCCTGTCGAAGCAGTAAACCAACTTATCGTTCCTGCACTTGCAGAAGCACTTAATGCTACAGTTCCATTTCCACATCTAGAGTTATTAGTAACCGCTGTGATTGAAGGAGAAGCATTCACTGTAACTGACGTATTCAAAGTCGAGTTACAACCAGGAGCAGAAACTGTAACGGAATAAGTACCACCTCCATTTGCTGGGATATTATCGATACTTGGATTTTGTAAACTAGATGAGAAACTATTTGGTCCTGTCCACGCGAAAGTGAAAGGGCCGCTTCCACCTGTTGTCGTAACACCAAGCTGAAGCGTAGTTCCAGAACAAACTGGACCAGAATTAGATGCAGCAAAATTGTATACCGTCACAATACCCACGTTACTAAACGCTGTTCCGCACGATCCGTTTTGAAGTACTGCTCTATAATAGCGTGTGGCAGAAATACCAGAATAATTCAATGTTGTAGAAGTATTAGCAACCGTAGTCCATACGATGCCGAAGTCATCAGAGAATTGCCAGCTTTGAATTGTTCCAGTGTGGCCAGAAAGGGTAAGCGTTCCTGAATTTGTTCCTCCGCAATGCGTTGCATTGCTAACCGTACCGCCGATTGGAGGAGTACCACTATTAACTGTAATAGTATAAACTGCCGAAAAAACCGGAGTCCCGCAACCGTTATTTTGTACACGTGCTCTAAAGAAGTAGGTACCAGCTGAAGGTATTGTGTTAGAAATTGTAGTGCTCGTAGAGCTTATGGTAGTAAATGTAGCGAAGTTCGAAGCTGTAGATCGTTACCAATCCAACACCGAACCTTGATTTCCGAAAAGTGTGAGTACAGCCTCTCCGCCAGCGCAAATCGTATTACTTTGTGCGTTGATGACACCACCATTAGAAGCAGCAACTGTCAGCAATGTCGAAGACGTAGCCAAGTTGGAACATGAAGGAGCAGTAGAATTTATAATTGCTCTATAGTATCTGGATTCAGTAAGACCTGTTACGTTGAGTGTGGTTGTGGTATTCGCAATTACATTACCTGCGGTAAGGAAGTCGTTTGTTGACCATTCCCATCTCACTACTGAACCTGAGAATGGTGCTAACGTCAAAGTAGCATTACCACCAGAACACACTGTTGTATTTCCTCCATTTACACCTGTAGTTGGAGCGCCGTTTACATTAAGTGTGCGCGTGTATACCACAGTAGAGGTTGATAAGTCTGTGGGCATTCCGCCGTATTCTACCAAATATGCAATATTGACTCCGTTTGGGAAGTCATTCCATGTTCCTGAATTATTGAGCATGTGACCATAATCTTCTTCTCCCAATCCACCACCACAACAGTCATTCGGTTCGCCTCCGGCCCATGCTTGGTATACACCCGAAATTGCTGCACCCACGTTATTACCAGTGGCGTTACCATTTCTCATATGAGTGCCGCGCTCTGGACCTGTTACCCAGTACCAGCGGCCTTCAGCAGAACTTTGATTTGCAAACTGAGTGAAGCCGACCGCTGAATTAATTTCATTGAAATTATCTGAGCAGCCAAGCCATGAATTGGTATTGGTAAATGCTTGAATAAAGCTATTCTCTGCAGCCGAAGTGATGGTGGTGAGATAACCTTGATAACCGAAATAAGAAGAGTTTTGAGCAATCGCACGAGCATTTGTCCAAGTCGTACTTGCTGTTACCAATTGATAAAAGTGATCATTGAGAATGTTATAGAAAACCGTTCCGAAATTGAATGAAACCTTACGCTGTTCTGGGAAGCAGACAGCAGATGTAGTTCGAATAGTAACGCGTCTCAAAAGGTCTTGCCACACCGTGGGTGAGGCTGTACCTGAGAATTGAATACTTCGCGTCGCCGTATTAAACGACGATGCTGTGATACCCGGCGGTAAGGCGCCATTATAATCAAGAATATCACCATTGGTATAGCTACCAGTAATGGTAACAGTGAACCCGGTGATGTTTCCATTAGCACTGATAACGAGGTTGGGATCAACGACGGTGGCAACGTTGTTTGGCACCGTGGCTATTGTTCCCGTACCCGTGACAGATACTTGTGATGCTGATTGTGCCGTAGCCGTGACAGCACAAAGCAGACAGAGTGCAAAAGCAATAAGCTGTACACTCAGCGTAGTGAGTAGACGAAATTTAAGCATGTAAATTAAGATTTAAGTAATTAAAGAGTGGATTAAATAAACGTGACATAATCAAGGGTTTTTATGATTTTTAGCAACACATTTCAAGAGAAAAATGAGCGCTAATTGTCACTCGATACGCGGGTAGCTCAAGTAGGTTTTTAGTGAAAAATAGCCAGTGGTAAAAAATAAGGTATCGACGTCAAAACTTCAAGATTGAGATTAAAAAGAAAGGGCACAGAAAAGGTACTTTATCAGATACTAGATACTAACGACTAGTGACTAGAAGAGGGACGGAGGGACGGCGAATTCGGAATTCGGAATTCGGAATTCGGAATTCGGAATTCGGAATTTAGTATATTTACACCTAGAAATAGTGGTATCGCAACTTTACAATATGAAGATTATAATCGATATACCAGATGATGAAGTAAGCTTTGGAATGAAGGTTTTAAAAAGTCTCTCATTTATAAAAAAAGCACGGCCTCTGAGTGAACCTCAGCAGCAATTATGGAAGGACCTAAATGAAGCTGCAGAACAAGTTAAACAGCATAAACTTGGCAAGATTCACTTAAAGTCGGCAAAAGACCTTTTGGATGAGCTATAAAATTATAACAACTCACCGATTCGAAAAAGAGCTCAAGCGCTTGGTTAAAAAATATCCTTCTTTAAAAGGTGAGTTTGCAGATTTAATTTCCAGGCTTTCTGAAAATCCAGAATTAGGAACTCTCATAGCTAAAAGTTGTTACAAAATCCGTCTGGCCATTCATAGTAAAGGAAAAGGCAAAAGCGGGGAAGCTCGCATTATCACTTATCTTTTTATAAAAACAGAGTCCATATATTTACTGACCATATATGATAAAAGTGAAGTATCCAACATTAAAACCAACGAATTAACTGAAATAATAGAGTCATTAGACCTCGAATGAAAACGCCGATACTTTTTGTACTTTTTACAATATCCTTTTGCACTGCCGTGGCGCAGTATACGACAAACCCATTGGCTGATAAGAAGTGGGTGAATGTGGCAGCGGGGCTATCCAATATGGATAATATTAGTTGGACCGCTGGTGTCACTGCCTCCCTTCGCGGCGATGTCATCATCACTTCTGCCCGCTTTGCATACTCCCAAGAATTAATCGAGGCAGCCAATGACTCAGTTTTTTCACCAAAAAATAGACTCCTCGAACTAGGTATGATGTGGGGCGAAGGATACGGTGGTAAAAATTGGTATGTATCTGCTGTGGGTGGCATGGGACTCAACGTGCGCTTCTTCGGAGACGATGAAGAAGATTCTGATGCCGTCAGACGTCTTGCCGCTGTCACAATCGGTGTGCCTTTGCAAATTGAATTCGGCATCTTTATGACCGAAAATTTAGCCCTCACTTTTAATGGTGTCGCAAATTGGAACTTTCGAGAACCTTACGCCGGCGGACAAATGGGGGTGACATATCGCGTCAAGAAAAAATGAAATCAGATATTCAACATATTGATGATATCGTTTTGTTGGTAGATACGTTTTACCATAAAGCCTTTCAAGAACCCATTCTTGCACCCCATTTCGAAGGCTTAGATTTTGAAAAACATAAACCACACATGGTTGCATTTTGGGCTTTCGTGCTCCTCGATAAACATGGATATACCACTAACGTCTTCGAAAAGCACACCCATCTAAAAGTTGGTAGAGTCCATTTTCAAAAATGGGTAGAAATTTTTCATCAAACGGTAGATGAATTATTTGTTGGTGAAAAAGCAAATGACGCCAAGCTTCGCGCCACTACCATCGGTTGGACATTCGGAGAAAAAATGGAAAAACTTCAAACAAATATTGACGAATGAATCGCAAAGCTTTTTTAAAAAAATCAGCTTTTACCGCAGGAGGAATTTACTTCCTCCCGCAATTCCTAATGTCTTGTAAAAAAGAAAGTCCATTCGAAGATTTAAAATTCAATGGAACGGTTGGTATTGTTGGTGCAGGAGCTGCTGGACTTTATGCGGCATATTTACTGAAAAAAAGTGGCATACCCGTAGAGGTTTTTGAAGCTACCGATAGAATTGGTGGTCGCATTCGAACGCTCGAAAATTTCGCCGACTTCCCTATTGATCTCGGTGCAGAAGAAATACATGGCGAACGTAGTCTTTGGTATGACGCAGTGCGTGAGGCAGCGCCGGAGTTCATCACGGCTGATCTAGAAGACATATATTATTTTAATGGTGTAAAATATACCGGAAGTGAGTTTGAAAATTCAGCCGAATATGCTCAAATATCTGAGCTCATAGACGCCATCGCAGATTACAGCGGCAGCGATATTTCAGCCCTTGCTTATGCGAATGTGCAACAATTATCTGAAAATCTAATTCCATTTTTTAATGCATGGGTCGGTAATGAAAACGGTACAGACATTTCTCGTATCGGCATGGCTGGCCTTGCGCAAGCAGAGCGTGAATGGACAGCAGGCGAAGAAAATCTGATGATGCGTAATCGCGATATGCATAGCGTTCTCACGCAAGTGTTTGCGACTGCGATTCCAAATGTTCGCCTCAACACTCCAATCACAAATATCAATTATGAAGGCGGAAAAGTCATTTTGACTGACAATCAAGGGAACACTTATTCTAAAGATCGCGTCATTGTGACCTCTAGCGTTAAAGTATTATTTGATCAGGTGATAGAATTCGTTCCTAGCCTACCATCTTTGCATTTGCAGGCTATCTCCAACATCGGTATGGGAGCAGGATTCAAGTTGATTCTGAAGTTTCAAGAGCCTTTTTGGCCAGAAAATACGGGCAGTATCTATATCCCTGGTCCCGTGCCTGAGTTTTGGGCCACGGGCGATGGCGGTCGAAGCAGTGCCAATAATATTCTCACCGCTTTTGTACATGGAGAATATGCAGAGGAGTTGCTTTCATCTCCAAACAATATGATCTATAACATTCTCGAACAATTAGATGAATGTTTTGGAAACAATATTGCATCAAATAGATACCTCAGCAATCATTTGATGAATTGGAGCGCTGAGCCTTACATCAGAGGCACATACTCCTATCCTATTCCAGGAACATCCAATGATGCGCGTGCGTTGCTTTCCGAACCGGTAAATGACAAGATCTATTTTGCTGGTGAAGCCTGCGCCCGTAACGGCCATCATGGCACCGTGCATGGCGCTTTGGAGTCTGCCTTCTTTGCGATTCAACAATTAGTACAGACGCCATGAAGAAATTGATTACTGCGATACTGATGTTGTGCTCGTTCATTGGAAAATCTCAACTATCACTCCACCTTGGACACAATTATCTGCGTGCTGAACAGTGGGACAATGTGATGCACTATTACAATAATGCTCGTCCATGGCAAGATAAAGAATTGAAACCTCTTTCCCATGGCTACGATATCCGTGCAGGCTGGGTCTTTCGTTGGAAGGCCGTCAAGAGTTTGTACGTACATCCGCAGTTGGGCTATCGATATTTTGCGAGCAGTGCCAACAATAATAAGGAAGAACTCTTTGTGCGACTTAGACAATATTCCATTCAATGCGATGTTAAT
Organism: Flavobacteriales bacterium; assembly: GCA_046309775.1. Taxonomy (GTDB): domain Bacteria; phylum Bacteroidota; class Bacteroidia; order Flavobacteriales_D; family Sanyastnellaceae; genus JAIXWP01. The sequence goes on along the minus strand of JBKCOM010000184.1, from coordinate 26,037 downwards.
TTCAACCCGAGGGCGCTCTTTCACAATGTAAGCGCTGGACCTTTGGGCACTAGATGGTTTATGTTTTTTAGTCCTTCCATTCAGTTATGGCGACCATATGTAGAACAAGCCGAACAGGCTTTTTACACTGATGGCGAAGACGCAGTATCACCAATGAATTGGAGTTGGAGTGCGGCTTTGGGAGTAGGATATCGTGCGGTCATGATCTCCAAGCAATTCGTTTTAACCCCAAAATTAGGATTGAGATATACACCAGAAGTAGAACTTGACGATTTCGTTTTTGCCGTTCAAGGAGGTAATCCCGGTGCCTTGGAGTCGACACAACGAAATTTGATTTTAATTGAAACAGGCTTGGAATTTGTCTGGATTTTTCCGAGAACAAAGTCAGGCAAAGGATATATGAAACCTTGTTCAAATTGCTAATATGAGCAGACTTTTTGTAAGTGTTTTTGTACTTTTCACAATAAGTGTTTCAGCGCGCCCGCTGCCGCTTTTGGAAGATTCTATAGCCACGTATTATGGTGAGTTGGCCAAGAGTAAAAACGATTCGCTAAGTGAATCTTTGAGCTTGAAAATAAGAAGCCTTTTGGTTGAGAGTTTTGATGAAGCAGATGTCTTCAATTTTCCATTTAGTAAATTAAAATTTTCTAAACTCCAATCAGAAGATGGGCTTGTTCGAATTTTCAATTGGAACCAACCTTACCAAGATGGCTCTTTCAAATACTACTGTCTTCTATTGCGCAAGCATCCCAAAAAAGGCACAATCGAATGGTTTGAGCTGATCGATTATCAGAAAGAAATTGATAAAATTGAAAATAAAATTCTCAACGCTGACAAGTGGTTGGGTGCTCTATATTATGAAATCATTTCGGTGGATACCAAGAAAAACGACACGTACATCGTTCTTGGCTGGGATGGGAAAGACGATATGACGACACGTAAAATTGTTGATGTGATTGAGTTTTCAGGAAGCAAAGTTCGTCTTGGTGCAGCTATATTTCCCGGTGCGATGGGAAATCAAAAGCGTCTCATTTTTGAATATAGCAATGAGGTCAGTATGTCTGTAAAATATTACCCAAAAAAGAAATGCATCGTTGTAGACCACTTGGCACCTAAGAGTTCGATGATGACTGGTGTATTCGCGGACTACGGCCCTGATGGATCCTACGATTTGTATCAATATGAAAAGAATAAATGGGTATTATATGAAAATATAGATATCAGCGAGTTTGCCAAGTCTGATGATCGCCCATTTGTAGATCCACGAGCACCGCAGCGCAGGAGAAGATAAACGTTTTATCTCATTTTGCGGTTGGGATGAATTCTCACTTCGGTAGCACCGTATCCATAAATGTGATAAGGAGCGTCCATAAATTCACAATGGGGATAATACTCATTTAAAATTCTTCGAATCTCTTGTCTTAAGACGCCCTGCCCCACTCCATGGATGAATATGACACGTTTCATTTTCTTTTCTTCCGCATTTCGCAGCATGCGTTCGAAGTGTTCTAGTTGATAAACGACAATGTCACCGTTTGTCATGCCTCGCTGTGATTCTAGCAATTCGTGGGCATGAAGATCCACTTCCATCCAATCACCCTTGCCTTTGATTTCCGTTCCTTGTTTGCCTTTGTAAATGGCCTTGAAATCTGCATTGGCCTTTTTGACCATCTCTGCGTCAATGTTGCGCTCGAGCAAACTAGCAAGGTCTGGATTTACTTCTTCGTATTTCTTTAGTTCCTTGTCAAGAGGAACCACATGCACGAGTTCACGCAACTCGTGCTCGTATGCAAATCCTGAGCTATCCTCTACCAAGGCAATATCGGGAGAAGGAAATGACAGTATCACTCCTTCTCCTTCGTCATTCAAAAAACGTACTCTATCTCCTGATTTAAATTCTCTTGTCATAACTTAGGGAGCAAGACGATTGATAAACCAATCGAAACTAGCATCAACTTTATAAATTAAACGATCGTGTAAACGACTAGGGCGACCTTGCCAAAATTCAAAATAATGTGGTACGATGCGATAACCTCCCCAGTGTTCCGGGCGAGGTACCACTACTCCATCAAACTTATTGGTATAATCAACCACACTCTTTTCAAGCTCCTCTCGCGTTCTCAATACAGAAGATTGCATACTCGCCCAAGCAGCTATCTGGCTTTCTCTGGGGCGGGATGCAAAATACTCATCACTCTCCTCCTTCGAAATTTTTTGAGCCACTCCGTGAATTCTAATTTGGCGCTCGAGGGTGTTCCAAAAGAAATTGACACCGACCTTATTGTTTTTCTCAATTTCCTTTCCTTTTTCAGAAAGATAATTGGTAAAAAAAATCAATCCATTTGTATCAAAGCTGCGCAATAAAACAATACGGGTATTTGGAAATCCACTTTCATTAATTGTAGTAATGCTCATGGCATTATAATCCTTGATTCCGTCTCTACGCGCATCTTCTAACCAATATTCAAACTGATCCCAAGGTGAAGGCGATGCCTCGTTTTCCAAAAGAATATGTCTTCGATATTCATTTCTTTCGGTGAATAAATCATCATTTAATCGTCCCATTATCGTTTAGTGTTTGGTTGCAAATATAGGCGAACATGCATGTTCGTTCGAAGGCTAAATTTCGTATTTTTCGCGACATGAAATGGATTAAACGCATCATTTTGACGGTTTTATTTTTAATCGTCGCCGTGGTCATTTTCGTCTTTTATAAAGGCAATTCTACCGCACCAAATTACGATGGTCAACTTGATTTAGCAGGTCTAACAGACGCCGTAGTTGTAAAATATGACGATACAGGTATTCCTCATATCGAGGCGAAGAGCAAATCTGATTTATACATGGCTTTTGGTTATGTGCATGCTCAGGATCGTTTATTTCAAATGGAACTGTTGCGCAGAGCTGGCAGCGGCAGGCTTGCTGAAATAATTGGTGAGCCGATGATTAAAGTGGACAAGATGTTTCATACGATTGGATTGCCACAGTATGCTCAAGAAAGCGCAGCCGCACTCGAAAAAGAAAAAGAAGCTCCCATGTACCAAGATATTCATAACTATCTCGATGGAATCAACGCATACATTGATGAGGGAAAATTTTCTCCCGAGTTCATGCTCATGGGATTCGAACCCCAGCCCTTTACGTTGCAAGATTTATATGCCATCACAGGAGCGATGTCGTTTAGCTTTTCCCAAGCACAAAAAACAGAACCTGTGATTTCTGCTATTGCTTCAAAATATGATTCTACCTATTTAAACGATATCGGTTTGTGGCATCAAGCATCTGAAGGCTTCATTCCAAACAATTTCCCTCAACAAAAAAATCAAGAAATTGACAGTGCTGTGGTCGCATTAAGTGCACTATTTCAAGAGGTACACGAGGCGCTGCCCTTCAGTCCACTGCAAGGCTCTAATGCTTGGGTAGTGAGCGGCAAGCGCACCAAGAGCGGCCAAGTAATGTTTTGCAATGATACCCACATCGGATATCTTGTTCCTCAGACTTGGTATGAGGCTTATTTATCTTGTCCTGATTTTGAAATGTATGGACATTTTATGGCCGCGGTTCCTTTTGCTTTGGTCGGCCGCAACGCCCAACTCTCTTGGGGGTTGACTATGCTCCTCAATGACGACATGGATTTTTATTATGAAAAAATTGAAGGCGATAGTGTTTATTACCAGGGAAAGTTAGCAGCTATAGAAACAAGAGAAGTTGAAATCAAAGTAAAAGATTCAACGCCTGTAAAGTTTACTATCCGCACCACACCTCATGGACCTATTGTCAATGATGCATTTGATGGAATCAGTGCAGACGAGCGCCCCGTATCAATGCGATGGATTTATACAGAAAAAGAAAACAAAACGGTACATGCTTTTTACCAGATGAACAATGCCCGTGAAATGAAATCATTTGAAAAAGCCTTGCCGCTCATTCACGCACCAGGACTCAGTGTAAACTATGGTGATAAAGATGGTAATATCGCTTGGTGGGCATGTGCTCAATTGATTCATCGTCCAAAGCATGTCAATTCTTGGACAATTATCGATGGCTCGACAGGCAATGATGATTGGCAGGGATTTATTGACTTTACTTACAATCCAAGAAGCATTAACCCAGATCGTGGATTTATTTATAGCGCCAACAACTGGCCAGAGAGATTTAGTTATACTATACAAAACAATGAAGATATAGCGTTGATCGACTCTGTGTGGTATCCCGGATATTACAAACCCGAATATCGAGGTGATCGCATTACAAAACTTCTTTCGTCTAATGAAAAATGGGACATGGAAACAATGAAGTCGGTGATGAATGATACTAAATCAGATGCCGATTCAGCAGTAATGCTTCAATTTAAAATCATCCTCAATAAAGTCATTGATTTTAATCGAGACCGCGCCTATATCGCATATGACGACCTATGGCCTTGGGACGGACAATATTTACAAGAGGATTATCGCCCAACTTTTTTCAATAAAATGCTTTATCATTATCTCCACAAAGCGTGTGCTGACGAATTGGGAGAGGAGGCATTTAAAGCGTTTTTAACCACGCATCAAATACAAAGAGCGCAGTCTGTTTTGATCATGCAAGAAACCTCTCCTTGGTGGGATGATGTGAATACTAAAGACAAAAAAGAAAGCCGCGCAGATATCATCAAAGCTGCATTTGATCAATCTATTGCAGAGCTAACTGAACAGTTTGATAGCAATCCTAAAATCTGGAATTGGAGAAAAGCTTGTACGCTAGAGTTGAAACATCCGCTCGGTGAGGTAGCCATGTTAAGACCTATCTTTAACGTAGGTCCACATGCTGTAGATGGCGCAAATGAAACCATCATGCAAAGTGGATTCGTCTTGAATGGAACTGGTGAGTATAAAGTATTCTTCGGTTCTCAAATGCGCATTATTGTTGACTTTGCAGATGTTCAAAATGGATTGAACATAACTCCTTGTGGACAAAGCGGACATTTGTTTAGTGATCATTACAGCGATCAATTTGAGCGGTACTGCAACAAACAATTCCGCCCTCAATACATGCGCAAATTGAATGCAGATGAAGCGAAAAACACCCTTGTTTTAAATCCTATTTATCCTAATTAATGAAGATAGGACTTATCAGCGACACGCACGGTTTTTTGGATAGTAAAGTTTACGAACACTTTGCAACATGTGATGAAATCTGGCATGCAGGAGACGCAGGGAGTATAGAACTGCTCGACGAACTGGCTAAGTTCAAACCCTTAAGAGCAGTGTATGGAAACATTGATGATCATAGAGTCCGTTTGGCACATCCAGAGCATCAACGATTTACCTTGGAAGGTATAGATGTGTGGATAACACATATTGGAGGAAGGCCCGGCAATTATAGCACACCATTAAGACCAGTCTTAAAAAGCAATCCACCCAAACTTTTTATATGTGGTCACTCACATATCTGTCTTGTAAAATATGACAGCGCCCATTCTATGTTGCACATGAACCCCGGCGCTGCAGGTAAACATGGATTTCATAAAATGCGCACATTGCTGCGATTCGAAATCGAAAATGCGGAAATAAAAAACTTAGACTTAATTGAGCTCGGAACGAGAGTGTGACTTAGAAAGATCAGGACGATCTTGATAACCAAATTCCTTTTCAGATGCAAGCTCCGGACCGTTGTACTCACCTTTTTTGAGGACTGTATAAACCATCCAAATCACCAAGAAGGGGCTCAACACAAACATGGTAGGTGTAAGCCAAGCCATGGCTGGGCTATGAGCTAATATGGTGTAAATCAACAAATAGATAGACACCGAAATGACTGCGAAATTTGCTTGTTTCATAACTATAATACAACTTCTAAACCTGTTTGTTTTCAATATTCTAAATATTTTTTATAAAAAATCTATCGAACTAATCCTCAATTGTGATGTTTCAGACATAACAAGAATAAATCAATATGATCGCAACAGTACATCGTCAAGCCAACTTCAACAGCGCGCACCGCATGCACAATAAGAATTGGAGTGATGAAAAAAATAAAACCTATTACGGAGCCTGCAACAATCCGAACTACCACGGTCACAACTATAAGTTGATCGTAAAAATCACTGGCGAAATTGATCCAGAGTCTGGATATGTGATTGACATGAAAAAGGTCGGCGATCTCATCAACGAAGAAGTGATTGAGCGTTTTGATCACAAAAACCTCAACATCGACTGCTCAGAATTTGATGATATGACGACATCATCTGAGAATATCGCAATGGTGATTCATCAAAAGCTGCGTAATAAAATTGATCCAAAGTTCAAATTGAGCATCGTGCTCTACGAGACAGAAAAGAATTTTGTGGAGTTTTCCGATCAGTAATGCTTAAGTGGCTTCATTGGAAATTGGAGTTTGGAAGTTGGAGTTTGGAAATTGGAGTTTGGAAGTTGGAGTCTGGAAGTTGGAATTTAGAATTTGGAAATTGGAATTTGGAATTGGTTATTGCGAATTAGTCATTGCGAATTAGTCATTGCGAATTGTGAACAACCTCTCTGCGCTACTTTGCGTTCTCTGTGCCTTTGCGGTAAAAAAAGTTTGCGACATCGCTCTGATGCAACAAAAAAGAAATATCAAATACTTATTTCTTGCACGCAAGCACAAATATCTGTTGGATGTTCTTGAGTGAAGGGATGCATTTTAGAATGAGAAGCAGAATGAAAATGAAAATGAATAGAGCTAGGAGTCAGGAGTGCGGATTGTCGATACAAAAAAGAGGGTCTGCAACATAAATAAGAAAATTCTACCTGTAAAGAAATTTTGATTTTAGAACTTTCCTTGGCTCCTTCTCACCCTCATAATAATATTCAAACCTTATTGGCAACCCACTTTTAGAACTAACGTATTCCAACCAATAAAAACCATCTCTTTTCAGCGCATCATCTCCTCCTGAATAAATCTCCGTATTTCTGAAAACAAACAAAGTATCCGATTTGTTAACGTAAATTTTATCACAAAGAACTCTATTGATGGCCGCACGGTCCCGACTTTTAGACCTTAGATGGTCAATTGACAATGCTCGGTTGTATGCAAAGTTTCTTTCACATTGATATGTAGATTGGCTGCATAATGTGAAACTTTTGGGATCCACACTCATCCACCTTCACAACCGTACATCAATAATTCTCACTCCAAAATCATAGGCACCGCTAAATGTTTCGTTAGCCTTTTCCATACCATTAAACCCATACCGATACCCCGCGCTCCAACTGCGGCCTTCGAGGGTGACGCCGAAGGGGCTGTAGTCTTGGGAGGAGATTACCACACTTTCGTAATAGGACACCACCGTACCCGATGCCACGGGTGTCTTGATATCTGAAATTACCGACAACACATTGCCTAGGTGGTTGGAGAGTTTGCTCAATTCAAAATTGTTTTATCGAAGATAAGGGAAAAAGAACAAGGAAATTGGAATTTAGAGATTGGAAATTGGAGCTTGGAGTTAGGAATTGCGAATTGTGAATTAGTACTTGCGAATTAGTCATTGCGTAATGATGACAAACCTTTCTGCGTTCATTTTCGACGCGACCTTAAACGACGGGCTGCCGAGGCCGAGCTCAACGAAAAAGCTTTAATTTTACGCGACGCAAAACTGTGTCTCGAATGTCGAACCCTGATAGAGAAATTGCAATACAATTAATGGAAGCCTCGTTTGACGGCAATCCTGCTGTCCACTTTTCTATCGGAGGAGGGAATAATTATTTACAAAAAAGAAAAGCGCTTGCCGAGTTTTTGACGGACTACAGCATTCTTCGCGAAGGGCTTTTTATTTCAGAAAATAGAAAAGCGGTAATATGCTATTACCGTTCTGACCAGCGTATTCCTTTGATAAAAGAAATAAACATTGAATTAAAATTGCTTTTTAAGGCAGTGGGAATTTTGCGTTTACCTAAAGTATTGTGGCGAAGTTTTTTGATAAAAAAGCATCAAAAAACAATTGGTCCACATCTGCACTGTTGGTATTTGGGAGCGGCTCCCGAAGGCAGAGATTTTAGTGCTGCCAATGAATTGAAAGAGATGCTGTACAAGGTTTCAGACCGCTTACAACTGCCAGTGCTCGCGGAAACAACTATGACCCAAAACAACAGAGTTTACGAACGCATGGGGTTTAAAACCTATGCCACTGTAGTTGTAAGCGGAATGAAGACCTTTTGTATGATTAGAGAGCCGAATAAAATCAATTGAGAACTTCTGAACCTGACGCCTTGAGTTGACGTGGGCTCATTCCGAATGTATTCTTTAGAGCTGCACTGAAATTGCTCAGGTTTTCATATCCAAAATCGAGATAAATATCACTCGCTTTCACCTTTTTAGTTTCCAACAATTCCTTTGCTCTTTGAAGACGCTTTAATTGGAACCACTTGCCTGGCGTGCATCCATACTTCATTCTAAAGCGGCGCTTAAAAGTAGACAAGCTCATTCCGCAGATGAATGAAAGTTCCTCGAGACTCAAATTGCTCAAAGCATGACTTTCCACAATCTTCTTGAATCGAATGTCCTTTGCCTTCCAAATGATTCCCGCAAGGTAGTTGCTGAAACCGGGAACATTGTCATAGCACCAAGAGAGAAGCTGTTTGAATTCTTTCTTAAGTTGTTCTGGCTGATCATTCATGTTCGGTTCTTGAATGCGATTCATGAATTGTAAAATGGATTCACTTTTAACCAAAACAATATGCTTTGGGTTGAATTCATTCTGAGCAGACGACTCGATGATAATACTTCTTTCTTTAAGAAACTCTGAAATGACAGCGTCTTCGAAGAAGAATAACAATGATTTGTAATTGCTATGATTGCTAGCGGCTCTTTCCTGCATGATGCAATTGCCCTTGCTAACGAAGAGCACATCAGATTCAGAGATTTGCGTAGCATCTTCATTGATAAAGAGCTTTTTGGAGCCTTGCAACACAAAGCTCACCACGTTTTTGGTAAGTTTTACTTGGTTTAGCGATCCTACGTTGTTTGTCTCGTAGATCACGTAAGAAACGTCGTTTACAATGTTGGTCTGGTTAACAACAAAGTCATTTGGAACTACTTGTGCACTCATAGTAGGATGGTTTATGTGAATATGAGTCAAACACGGGTAGGTTGTTATTGTTCACAAGCTTAAACAAAGTTGTGTTTTATCTTTATTATCAAGGCTTTCGGATGATATTTTCGTTAAAAATGGAGGAGTTTGTTGAACTTTACTAATGAAAAAAGGCCTTTATTTAAGGCCTTTTTTCATTTGGGAGTCAATTTGTTACTCCGCATACAATGTTTGGACAGGAACGCGCACCCCTTCCTTGTATCCAACCACAAAAGCATCTGTGAATCCTCTCTTTTGCAGTGCCTTCATCGCTCTTTCTGCTTTTTCATAGGTTAAGAACATTCCAACGCAGTATCTCGTAAATCCTTTCGGGGTCACTTCAGAATAAACAGGCTCCATTCCATTGAATATCTCAACATCAATTGCCTCTCTGAATGCACCTACTTGAACCATAAACAGCTTACCAGAAGGCAAGGTGTTTTGAAGCAATCCCTGTTGAGAACCATATGCGATCGTAGTACCCAACTCGAATTGATCGAATCTGAGTGGCTCCAACAACTTTATTTTAACCTGTTCGCGCGCAATCTCAGTGGTAGTGGAACCAGTTATGTTCTCTCTATTTATCTTTTCCTCTGGAGCAAGTGCACCTGGGGTATTAACAACCGCCTCCTCTGCAGAATTAACGGCCTCGGCTACAGCTTCATTTTCTTTCACCACCTTGAATTCAGTTCTTCGATTGAGTGCAAGCTGCTCTTCATTGCACGTGGTTTTTACCGAACCCTCACACTTGCAATCATTGATTGGCAAATCCTCGCCATATCCTTTATAACGGAGCTGATTTGCTGTTACGCCTTTTGAGATTAAGTATTGAACAGTACTTTGGGCACGCTTCGAAGAGAGCGTAGCATTCGAGGAACGAGAACCTCTGCAATCGGTATGCGAACCGCATTCGATTACAAATTGTGGATTATTTAGTAAGATATTCGCCACCTTGTCCAATTCTGTTGCCCCCTGAGCAGTGATATCCCATTTTGCAGATTCGAAGTAGATCGGCTCAAGAGATAATAGTGCAGCAAGATCATCTCCAATTCCAATTTTCTTTAATGAAAGATCACCCAGATCATTCAAGCTAAAGCTATTTCCCGTTGTGTTTACCTGCACTCCTTCAATCTTCTTAGGGGCGTATCCTGCTTTACTCAACTCAATATCTACTGAGGTTAGGTTACTAAATTTTTTCAAATCTAGTTCTTGTGCAAATTTTCCGTCTGCCCCAGTATAAACAGAATCTTGAGCATCACCCGAGGTGAATTTAATGAGAACGTTTGGGATAGGAGACTGAGACTTCGATTCAATGACGATACCGGAAAGCTCAAATGACGAAATTGGACTAATGCTGAGCGTTTGCTTTACCGTTCTGAAATAGGCGTGTTTTCCTCCTGCATAATTGATTTGTGCTTGCTTGTAGCCATCAGCTATCACTGTGAGAGTTCCACCATTAGCATTGGCGTCTATCGTACCTCCATCGTCGGTTGTTACCTGCTCTGCAGGAATACTTGTCAAGTCATATTGAGCCTTTAAATTGAGGCCTCGTATAATCTCTGAAGTCTTTTCATTCTTAATGGTCACCTCCCACTCGCCTGCTAACGTGTTTGGAATAAAAGCAGAATAAATTTCATCGTGTCCGTCACGATTAGTGGAAAGGTAATACTTGCCATCCAAATCAGGAGCCGCAATCAAATGAAAATCATCCATCGTAGAGTTCAAGGGCAAATCCAACAATTTGGGATCTGTCCATATTCCATCGCCTGTAAGATTCGAAACGTACAAATCCAATCCACCAAATCCTGAGGTGCGATTAGAAGCAAACACAAGTACACTATCTGTAAGGAAAGTCGGATACACTTCTTCGAACTTCGAATTGATGTTGCCATTGATTGCTTGTGGTTGATCAAAGGTGCCATCGTCATTTCTTTTAACCGTATAAATATCCATTCCTCCTTTTCCATCAGGTTGATTGGACGAATACGCCAACAGCGTTCCTTTTGGATTTAAATATGGATGCATGTAAGAGGAAGACGTATTACAAAATGGAAGTTCGGTTGCTTTTGAATCATCAAGCGTAGCCAGTTTCTTTTCGAACAAACTAACTCTTGGTGCAATTTTTCCTTTAGAGGGAATATTTCTGTTGAAATACATCACTCCCAAATCCTCGCTCAAAAAAACAGGTCCATCGTGCATGGTGGTGTTCAAAACAGCAAAACGATTTGCCGCAATACCTGCAGTATCCACTATTTGCAAAAATGGTTTGTTCTGCCATTTGAAATTAGATTCAATTGAATACTCTTCCCTATTGTTCGACATTAAATACATATTGCCCGCATAAAAAAATGGAGTCATTTCATCATTACGCGAATTATATGGTTCAGGATAAACTTTAATTTCCAACTCAGGAGCCTTTACCAACGGGTTGAGGTAATCTTGAATCACATCTTCCATTCCTGCCGCGTGGGTGGTAGACGCCAAGTTTGTGGCTGCCCCCAGATTACCCAACTGCTTCAGGACTTCACAGTAGATGACTTTATCTTCTTCATTAAAACTTTCTGAAGGAATCTTGGCAAAGTTCTCTGCTGCCTTATCCATCTTGAGCATTTTAAAATAGCTAAGCGCAAGTCTTCTGTTCTTTTCGACTTGATCACCTTTAATGGCCTCGCACACTTCTACTGCCTGCGCATAGGCCTTTTCATTATACAATTGCTCAGCATATTTCAGCTTCTGCTTCGTACCGCAGGAAGCGAGAATGAGAACAACTGCAATTAATCTTAAAAACTTCATAGAGGGTGGTATTTGATCAATATAATCTCGGCGAAATTTGAGCTCCTTTTGGCCCCATGGTAAAGCGCAACAATACTTCATGTGTATGTCTAGCAAATACTCCGAGGTCGGTTAATTCTCTGTCATAAGCGTAACCAAGTTTTACGTATGGATGCACTTGACACTCCAGCATTGCAACCAAAGCATTGTTGGAACGATATCCCACTCCTAGGCCAATAAACTTTTTATAATATGCATTCACATTCAAATCAAAATTGATAGGTGCACCAGAAGTATGACGAATTAAAACACTCGGTTTAATATCAATCATAGGATCTGCCGCCCAGATGTAACCTGCATTATAAAGAAACTGCGGAACTTCCAAGGCTTGCTGTCCACCCGTAATTTCGGTAGCACTCAAATCATTATTTAAAATCGCTGGAACAGAAATACCTGCATAAAATTTATCGGCATAGTAAAATACTCCTGCACCAAAATTGATTGTAGACTCACTCAAGTTAGCCGCAAACGTTGGATCTGCCGAATTATCTTGACTATGCTGCACTCTTGATAGTCCAATATTGTACTGCGCATAATTTGCTTGCAAACCAAAGGCAAGCTTGCTGTACTTAAACTTCAAGTGATAGGCGCCTGCAAGTGAAATGGTGTTTCTGTCCATCACGCCGATCTGATCATTATTGAATGAAATACCTGCGCCTATTTTTTCATCCATGAACGCTCTGTGCACGTTGGCCACGATGGTGTTTGGTGCTCCATCTATGCCGGTCCACTGCGAACGGTAAAGCACATTCGCATTAATGCCCTCAGCAGATCCCGCATAAGCAGGGTTGATCGCAAGTCCATTAAACATGTACATGCTGTATTGAGGGTCTTGTTGTGCGGCCAACTCCAATCCGATGAAGCTAACCATTATCAATAATATATTTTTCATGTTCTTCATCTTATCTCCAGAGTGTAATGTATCCAACTTGTTCTTCAGTTGCATCGCTTAGTTTAATGGTATAGAAGTATGTTCCCGCTGGCAAGTCTCCAGCAAATGGCCCCTCGGTGCCTCGGCCGTCCCAATCATCTGCATAATTAGATGATGAGTAAACGAGCGCTCCCCAACGGTTGAAGATTTGAAGATTTACTACTACTCCACTCTTCACGCCTTCGAGTACGAGGAAGTCATTAATTCCATCCCCGTTTGGAGAAATTCCTTCTGGTACAAATAAGCTGCATTGATCTGCATCGATGTAATTAAACAATCCGTCGTTGTCACAGTCATCAGGCCCTATTCCGTCACCATCATAATCCCACTCTTCTGCCGTTGCCAGACCATCATTGTCATCATCCACATCGATGTAATCTGGAAGTGTGTCGCCGTCGGTATCATCTACGAGGGTACCGTCGCCGTTTACATCATTCTCCAGCTCATCAGATACAGTGTCCGCGTCACTATCCAAGTCTTGGAAGTTAGGCAAGCCATCTCCATCTGTGTCTACAGGATTTAGTCCCAAAGGCTCGATAGAGTCTTCAACGCCATCACCATTAATGTCTACAATTGCACCTTCTCCATAGAATCCATCACCGTCGGCATCAATGCCTCCAGCTTCGATCACATCGTTGATACCGTCATTATCGCTGTCGCTATCAAGACTGTCAACAACACCGTCGTTGTCAGTGTCTCCGCTGTTTGTAGCAGTAGCCTCCTCTGTAGTATCCAAAATTCCGTCATTGTCATCATCGAGGTCATTACCATTGTTCACGCCGTCAGCGTCGGTGTCAGCGCAATTGCCATCGGTGAGGCCTTCGTCAATTTGAAGGTCACAGTTGTTATCTATGTTATCACAAATCTCAATGGCATCAGGATTGATTGCATTGTCATTGTCATTACAATCGAGATCATTATCTACATAACCGAATGGTTGAGAACATGCGCTAACGATATCATCTGAGCTACCATAGCCATCTCCGTCGGCATCCACATAGTAATCAATGAACAACGCGTCTTCGTCAATATCCAAATCGCAGTCGTCGTCATTTCCATTACAGATATCAGTTGCGCCAGGATTTACTGCTCCATTGCTATCATTACAATCCCCGCCCACTGCCACATAACCAGCAGGCTGTGTGCAATCTTCTATTGTGTTAGCGTCATCTCCGAATCCATCACCATCCAAATCTTGATAGTAAGTGGTCAGTGTGAGTCCATCGTCTATTTGTGTATCACAGTTATTATCGATACCATCGCAAATGTCTAGTGCAAGTGGATTGATATTCTCGTCAGCATCATCACAATCACCATCATTATCAACATAACCAATAGGAGCTACACATGCATCAATTGGATTATTGATATCTCCAAATCCATCTCCGTCAGCATCTGCCCAGAACGTTTGATTAGCAAGACCTTCATCGATCACGTTATCACAATTGTTATCAAATCCATCACATTGTTCTGGTGCACCTGGATAAGTTAGAGAGTTTGTATCATCACAGTCATCAGAATTGTCTACGTAGAGCGGCGGAGTGGCGCATGCAGTGATAGGATTATTGATATCACCAAAGCCATCACCATCATCGTCGAGATAATAGATGTTTTCTGTCAATCCGTTGTCCAAAACAAAATCACAATCATTGTCTAGCCCATCACACAACTCTTCTGCTCCAGGGAAGCACAATGAACAACCATCATTACAATCAGTATTATCAGTTGTATATCCTAGAGGCTGAGCACAAGCGGTGATGAAGGTATTGATATCACCAAAACCATCGCCATCAGCATCTGCATAATAGATATCCCCGCCAAGACCTTCGTCAATGGTAAAGTCACAATTGTTATCCAATCCATCACAAAGTTCTACCGCACCTGGATAAACTGTATTGTTGAAATCATCACAATCGTTAGAGTTGTCTGCATATCCAATTGGTGCAGAGCAAGCTATGACCTCAGACTCCGTTGTTCCAAATCCATCTCCATCCAAATCTTCATAATAGGTATTGAGTGGTAAACCTTCGTCAATATCTAGGTCACAATCATTATCAAGGTTATCGCAAATTTCTACTGCCCCTGGATTGATGTCAAAATTTGTATCGTCACAATCGGTATCATTTCCTACATATCCATCTGGAGCAACACAAGCAGATATAGTGTTTAATGGATCACCAAAGCCATCACCGTCGGTATCTGCATAGAATAATGAACCTCCACCCAACTCATCGATAAGTAGGTTACAGTTATTATCGACATTGTCACAGATATCAATTGCAAATGGATTAATCAACGCGCTTGTGTCATCGCAATCGGTATTGTCGGTAACATAGCCTGCAGGAGGCGTGCAAGTGAAGATTGAATTCAACGGATCACCAAAAGTATCTCCATCAGCATCCGCATAGTACATGATTCCAGCACCATTGTCAATGTCCACATCACAATCATTGTCCAAACCATCGCACAACTCAGTTGCACCGGGATAAATGGTATTGTTAGAATCATTACAATCGGTATTGTCTGCTACGAATCCAAGAGGAGCTGTGCAGCCCAATGCAGTGGTATTGATGTCACCAAATCCATCGCCATCACCATCAAAGTAGAAGGTAATGAAAGCGCCTTCATCAATGGCGAAATTACAGTTGTCATCTGCATTGTTACAGATTTCAGTAGCACCCGGATTTACAGCATCATTGCTGTCATCACAATCAGTATTGTCTGACACATATCCAGCAGGAGCGAAACATGCAATAATGGTGATGGCATTGTTTCCAAATCCATCGGCATCAGCATCTAAATAGAAAATATCTGTGCCATTCTCATCTACAGCCAAGTCACAATCGTTATCAACAGTATCGCAAACTTCTGTTCCCAATGGATTGTTGCTAGCGTTGGTGTCATCACAGTCGGTATTGTCTAATACGAAGCCGGCTGGTGCAATGCACGCGAATGCCGTTACAGCAGGATTACCAAAACCATCTCCGTCAGCATCTTGATAGAATGTCAACTGTGAACCCTCATCAATCAGGATGTTACAGTTGTTGTCAATATTATCACACAATTCCACTGCTCCAGGATTGACAGCACCATTGGTATCATCACAATCCGTATTATCAGCCACAAAACCAACAGGAGCAAAACAAGCAAGTACTTCTACCGCTGGATCACCGAAGCCGTCACCATCAGCATCTGCATAGAAAGGAGAAGCTCCATTTTCATCAATTGCTAAATCACAATCGTTATCGACTAAATCACAAATCTCAATCGCACC
Organism: Flavobacteriales bacterium; assembly: GCA_046309775.1. GTDB lineage: Bacteria > Bacteroidota > Bacteroidia > Flavobacteriales_D > Sanyastnellaceae > JAIXWP01. The sequence goes on along the minus strand of JBKCOM010000184.1, from coordinate 9,912 downwards.
GGGGAAAATAGTATTGTCTGCATCGTTACAATCGGTATTATCAGATACAAATCCTGCTGGTGCTGTGCAACCCAGAACTTCTATAGTTGGGTCACCGAATCCATCACCATCCGCGTCTGCGAAGAATGAAAGATTGCCGTTCTCATCTATTGCAAGGTCACAGTCGTTATCGAGCAAATCACATATCTCTGTCGCTCCGGGGAACACAGTATTATTGGTATCATCGCAATCTACATTGTTTCCAACATAACCCGCAGGTAACGAACATGCCAGTATCGTCGAAGCATTATCTCCAAAACCATCAACATCAACATCTGCATAGAAGATAAACTGAACACCTTCGTCAATCAACGTATTACAGTTGTTGTCGATGTTGTCACAAACTTCTGAAGCACTTGAATTAATAGCGCCGTTTGTATCATCGCAATCGGTGTTGTCGGCTACAAATCCAACTGGAGCTGTGCAGGCTGAAACGGTTACAGCATTGTTACCAAAACCATCACCATCAGCATCTTGATAGAAGATCGTTTGAACTCCTTCGTCAATCAAAGTATTACAGTTGTTGTCAATGTTGTCACAAACTTCCGCAGCACCTGGGTTTTCAGTAGCATCTGCATCATCGCAGTCGGTGTTGTCTGCCACAAAACCGATCGGAGCAAAACAAGCAAGAACCTCTACCGCTGGATCACCGAAGCCGTCACCATCAGCATCTGCATAAAATGGAGAAGCTCCATTTTCATCAATATCTAAATCGCAATCATTGTCTACAAAATCGCAAATCTCTATCGCACCAGGGAATACAGTGTTGTCGGTATCGTCACAATCTGTATTGTCTGCAACAAATCCTGCAGGTGCTGTGCAACCAAGAACTTCTACAGTTGGATCACCGAATCCATCACCATCCGCGTCTGCGAAGAATGAAAGATTACCGTTCTCATCGATATCTAGATCACAGTCATTATCGAGCAAATCACATATCTCTGTAGCTCCCGGGAATACAGTATTATTGGTATCATCACAATCGATATTGTTTCCAACATAACCCACTGGAAGTGTGCATGAGAGTATTGTCGATGCGTTATCTCCAAATCCATCACCATCAACATCCGCATAGAAGGTAAACTGAACGCCTTCGTCAATCAAGGTATTACAGTTGTTGTCGATGTTGTCACAAACCTCCGCGGCAGCAGGATTTTCAGTGGCGTCTGTATCATCACAGTCGATATTGTTTCCGACAAAACCTACTGGTGCTGTACACGCTTGCGTAGTAATGGCGATGTCACCAAAGCCATCACCATCAGCATCAGCGTAGAAAGTGGCAAGTGCTCCTTCGTCGATGGCAACGTCACAATCATTGTCTAAACCATCACACAATTCAATCGCTCCTGGGAAGACAGTATTGTTGGCGTCGTTACAATCGGTGTTATTAGAAACAAAGCCCGCAGGTGCCGTACATGCAAGTGTAGTGATTGCATTATTACCAAAGCCATCACCATCCGCATCGCGGTAGAACGTTAAAAGTGCGCCTTCGTCGATGGTCACATCACAGTCGTTGTCTAAGCCATCACACAATTCAGGTGCACCGGGGAATACTGTATTGTTTGAATCATTACAATCGGTGTTATTTGAAACAAACCCAACCGGTGCCGTGCATGCAAGTGTAGTGATTGCATTATTACCAAAGCCATCACCATCCGCATCGCGGTAGAAGATAGACTGCACTCCTTCATCTATTAATAGGTCGCAGTCATTATCAGCTAGGTCACACAATTCGGGAGCGCCGGGGAAAATCTGAACTCTAATATCATTACAGTCCGTGTTGTCAGATACGAATCCCGCTGGTGCTGTGCAAGCTTGAACGCTTAAAGCATTATTTCCAAATCCATCACCATCAAAATCTTGATAGAACGTAGAGAGCACACCCTCATCAATGGATGTGTCGCAATCATTGTCCAACCCATCGCACAATTCTGTGGCACCGGGGAAGACAGTATTATTAGCGTCATTACAATCGGTATTGTTGGATACAAATCCAACTGGCGCTGTGCACGCAACGGTAGTGACTGCATTATTTCCAAACCCATCACCGTCAGCATCAGCGTAGAAAGTGGAACCGGCTCCTTCATCGATGAATGTGTCACAGTCGTTGTCGATGTTATCACAAATCTCCGAGGCTCCCGGGTTTACAGCAGCATTGGTGTCATCACAATCGCCGCTGCTGGACACGAAACCTATTGGGGCGCTGCATGCCAAGACTGCGATAGCGGAATTACCATAGGTATCGCCATCCGCATCTTGGAAGAATAGTGATTGTACTCCTTCATCAATGGCTACATCACAATCGTTATCCAATCCATCACACAATTCAACAGCACCAGGGAATACAGTATTATTAGCATCATTACAGTCTGTGTTGTTGGATACAAATCCCACGGGAGCCGCACATGCAAGCGTAGTAACGGCATTATTTCCAAAACCATCACCATCAGCATCCTGGTAGAATGTTATTGTACCTGTTTCGTCAATTGCAACGTCACAATCATTGTCGAGACCATCGCACAATTCTGGTGCACCCGGGAAGACAGTATTATTAGCATCATTACAATCAATGTTATTGCCCACGTAACCAGCAGGAACAGTGCAAGCCAAAATTGTTGATGCGTTATCACCAAAACCATCTGCATCAGCATCTTGGTAGAAAGTCAACTGAACACCTTCGTCAATTAAAGTATTACAGTTGTTGTCTGCGTTGTCACAAACTTCAATAGCCGCCGGATTGATAGCTGCGTTCGCATCATTACAATCTATGTTGTCAGTGACAAAACCCACAGGAGCAACACATGCCGATGCTGTTACTGCGTTGTTACCAAATCCATCGCCATCTGCATCTTGATAGAATATAGTCTGTACACCTTCATCGATAGAAGTATTACAGTTGTTGTCTATGTTGTCACAAACTTCAATCGCAGCTGGGTTGATAGAAGCACTTGCATCATTACAGTCAGAGTTGTTAACAACAAAACCAACAGGAGCAGTACAACCTTGTGCTGTAACGGCAGGATTACCGAATGTATCTCCATCTGAATCTTGATAGAAGGTCAATTGCACTCCTTCATCTATAGCTACATCACAGTCATTATCTAATCCGTCGCACAACTCTGTTGCACCCGGGAAAACTGTGTTGTTCGCATCATTACAATCAATATTATTTCCTACGAATCCTGCAGGAGCAGAACAAGCAAGTGTAGTTATAGCATTATTACCAAAGCCATCTCCATCTGCATCCTGATAGAAAATAGACTGCACACCTTCATCAATAGCGATGTCACAATCATTGTCAAGACCATCACAAAGTTCTGTTGCACCGGGGAAAACAAGATTGCTTGCATCATTACAATCTAAGTTGTTGCCAACGAATCCTGCCGGAGCAGAACATGCTTGAGCTGTAATAGCGTTATTTCCAAAACCATCGCCGTCTGCATCACGATAAAACGTGAGTAAAGCTCCTTCATCTATTGCTGTGTCACAATCATTATCAAGGCCGTCACACAATTCTGGAGCGCCCGGGAAGATGAGATTATTAGCATCGTTACAATCAGTATTATTAGAAACAAAACCAGCCGGTGCTGTACAGGCAAGGGTAGTAATAGCATTATTACCGAAACCATCGCCGTCGGCATCTCTATAGAATGTGAGTTGTACACCTTCATCAATGGCTAGATCACAATCGTTATCCAATCCATCGCACAATTCAGGAGCTCCAGGGAATACAGTATTATTTGCGTCGTTGCAGTCAATATTATTTCCGACGAAGCCTGCAGGAACAGTGCACGCAAGTGTGGTTACTGCATTATCACCAAATCCATCACCATCAGCATCACGATAGAAAGTCAATTGTACGCCCTCGTCAATAGAAGTATTACAATTGTTATCGATTCCATCGCATACCTCAACAGCAGCTGGATTGATACTTATATTACTATCGTTACAATCGGTATTATTTGCTACGAAACCGACTGGAACTGTACAAGCTAACGTTGATACCAAAGGATTTCCAAATCCATCGCCATCCGCATCTTGGAAGTATACTGTTTGAACACCCTCATCTATAGATGTATTACAGTTGTTGTCCACACCATCACATACCTCCGTGGCCAATGGATTGATGCTCGCGTTTGCATCATTACAATCTAAATTATTAGTGACAAAGCCTGTAGGTAAAGAACATGCTAGCGAGGTATTGGTAGGATCACCAAATGTATCACCATCTACATCCGCATAATAAAGAGTCTGAACTCCTTCATCGATGGCAACATCACAGTCGTTATCGAGTCCATCGCACAACTCGGGTGCGCCTGGAAATACAAGGTTGTTGTTGTCATTACAATCACCACCACATGAAGTATATCCGTCGCCATCAATATCAAACCCTTCATCTATAAAGGTGTCACAGTCATTATCTACGCCATCACATACTTCAGTGAAAAGATTCAAATTAATAATTACATCATCGGTAGAAATAGGACAAGGGCTATTGTCTATTGTCCATCTTAAAACATACGTACCGCCAACAGAGGCGGTAAATGTTGCGAATGGATCATTCGGATTGGAAAAGCTACCAGCTACCGGCCCGCTCACTTGTGACCAAGAAGAAGGAAAGCCTCCCGAGAATCCTGCAAATAAAGTAGTGCTAAGGGCACACACCGTTTGATCGGGACCAGCGTCGGAAGCTACCTGTGCATCCGTAAATGTGATAGTAACCTGATCACTGGTAAATGGACATACGCCATTAAATACGAGCCACTGAAAAACATAAACTCCCGTTGCGAAAACGCTCACATTAGAATTGGGTGCGGTGCTATTCTCAAATGAGGCACCGCCGGGACCTGATACCAAAAACCAAGCTCCATTGCCATTAGAAGGTGTGGCAGCCTGCATTGCCGTAGTCAAATCACAAACCACTTGATCGGGCCCAGCATTAGCCGGAGTGGCAGGTGCAAAAAATGTGATTGTTACCGAACTCGACGAAGGAGGACAAGCGCCATTTGAAATAGTCCATCTAAAAGTATAACTTCCTTGTTGGGAAACGGTCACTAAAGTGTTTCGTTGGTTGGCATTCGCAAAAGTTGCTGTGCCAGGCCCTGTAATGAGAGACCAAGTACCTGTTCCTATAACAGGATTATTACCATTCAATGCGATAGAAAGTCCACAATTAAATACATTGTTTCCAGCATTTGCTGTGGTCGGATTTTGAGAAATAGTGACTGGAATAGATTCCAAAAGCACACCTGTATCAAAAGGAGGTAGCAATTCTGTGGCTCTTACCGTTAAGGTTGTTGAGGCACTGATTGGTGCACTAGTCAAGATAATATCACCACCCGTTCCGTTTACCGCAGAACCCGTTGGAGATCCCGCGTTGAGCAACTGATATGAATACCCGAGTTGAGAACCTATCACTTGAACAGACGGAGAAAAGGACCCGCAATTCGCCAAACTGTTTGGCTGAATGTCCAAATTCAAATTTGGGGGTACAACATTTACTTTTTCAGTTTCAGCATGCAAATAACCATACATGAAAGTTGAAAAAAGTACAATAAGCAACCGGGATCTAAAGTAAGAAACGGTTGAGTCTAGGGTGGTTAAGCGACTCAATAACATCATTTTAAAATTATCAGTACTATCGCAAGTCCTTACTTGCATTATTTTCAAAATTATCTCTTTGTACGAGTGATTTAGGGAATAAGATTCATTCATTTTAAGGAGATTTAAACGTTGTTATTAACCATTTGGAACCACTCTCTCAATACTTGAGTTTCTCTGTAACTTGCACCTCACTTTGTGCGTCACAAGCGATATGAACCTTAAAACATTCCTTACTTTTCTATTAACCATCTCATATAGCGTGACTTACAGCGCTATATTCAAAGGAAAAGTTCTGGATGATTCTAAAAACCCTATTCCTTATGCTGAAATTATCATTTCAAAGGATGAAAAGAAATTTACAGCCGATGAATATGGTAATTTCAATATCTCATTGATTCCCGGAAAATATTCAATCACTTTTGAAGCTTTAGGCTACTATTCTCAAGAAATAAGTATTCGACTCTCGGCCAACGAAGTATTAGAAAAAAACATCACGCTTTCCGCAAATGAGAAGGAACTAGCTGCAATAGAAATTAGAGCAAACTCAAGGGATATCGCTAAAGAAGTAATGAGTAAGGCATCCAAAAGAAAAGATGATTATTTAAATAAATATGAATCCTTTCAAATGGAGACATACTACCGCATGTCTTTGAGAGAAGAACGGGACGATACTATCTCCTATCATAAAGACAGCATCCCAGACCCATTACCAAGAATAAATATTCAGTCTCACTTGAGTGAGGTTAAATCAACAGTTTCACGAAAGAACTCAAAATTTAAAGAATTGATTTATGCGAGCAATGAGTTTACGAAGGAAAAGCCCTACAACGGCGGAGGTGTAAGTATGTCTATGGAAATCGGCGAACAGTCTATAGCTCCCCAACAATGGCTGTACAGTGACAATTACCTTTTACAATCATACAGCGCATTTACAGAGTTTGACTTTAACTTAAATCTACTCGACCTACCCAATCTCAGCGATCGAAAATTTCTTTCTCCACTAGCACCCTCAGCAGTGCTCAATTACAAATTCGATCTTATCTCAATTTTCTATGTTGATACTATCAAATATTACAAAATTCAATTTCAGCCTATTTTCAAAACAGAAGCACTCTTTCATGGCAATATCACTATTCAAGACTCCACTTGGGCTGTTAAGAATATAGAAGCATCCGTCTACAAGTATGCACTCAAGTTTCATGAAAACATCACCATTTCGCAGCAATATAAAGAATTCAATAACGGTATTTATTTTCCCATTCAACGACAAATTAACTACACTATTAAAGAAGGAAAAAGAATTATAACAGGAAGCTTAGTCTGTTTTAATCAACAAATCGACTTTGAACCGACATTCGATCCCAAACTATTTTCAGAGGAAACAAAGACATATACCGACGACGCATTTGATAAAGACGCTGCCTATTGGAACCTTAAAAGAGCCACTCCCTTCGATACTCTTGAGCAGCGCTATGCGCGCGAATGCGACAGTTTGCAAACCTTGTATAAAAGTCCGGAATTTTATCACGAAATAGACTCAGCATACAATTCTCTCCGATTCATGGACTTCATACTCTATGGAGTAGGCTACAAAAATCGATATCGCAATTATGAATTTTATATCAATCCACTCATTGCACAAGTCAATCCTGTTGGCATAGGCGGTTACCGCCACCGGCTTGGAGGTAATTTTACAAAAGAGTTCGACAATGCCTATACACTGGAAACTACTGGTGAAATTGACTATGGATTTAGAAATAAAGACATTCGGGGCAGAGCAGGCATTGGACTAACATATGTTCCAAAGAAATTCGTCCGAACGTTCATACGGTTTGGGGATTTCTATGACATGATTAATAATTATGCTTCTATTGGTTCTATCTTTAGTCGAAGCAACTTTGTGCGCACCCAAAGTTTTTCCGTCGCACAGAAAATGGAAGTGGTTAACGGACTTTTTGCAGAACTAACTTTGGAGTTTTCCGATCAAAAACCGATTACAGAGCTTACACTGGAACGCTGGAGTGAGAGGGTTTTTGGAAGCTTAAACGCGCCAATTGACTTTGACCGTTATATTAAATCCGAAATTCGATTGGATATTCTTTATCGGTTCAAACAAAAGTTCATGATTAAGAAAAAGAAGAAAATTATTCTTGGCAGTGCATATCCCGAAGTCAATTTTGTTTGGAGAAAAGGGATTCCCGGGCTATTTCAAAGTGAAGTGAATTTTGATTATCTTGAATTAGGAATTAGACATGATAAAGAACTTGGAAGATGGGGAACAGCTCAATGGTCATTCCTAGCAGGGTCTTTTGTAAATAAAAGGAATCTGAGAATATTGGAACACCGGTACTTCAGGGGCTCTGACGCCTTTTTCTTTTCGGATCCACTTCGAAGCTTTCAATTGTTGGGCCCTACCCTATCCACTCCCAATGCCTTTCTAAGAGGTAATTATTTTCATCATCTCGATGGAGTCTTTTTAAATAAAATACCATTGATAAATCGACTAAAGCTCACCGAAGCCATCGGTGCCGCTTTCCTTTCAATTCCAGATCAAAATTTCTTTCACGCTGAAATGTATCTTGGACTAGAACGTGTGGTGCGCATTCGACGAGAATTATTCCGCTTCGGTGTCTACGGCGCCACAGCCGACGGCTCCATCTCCAACGCCCGCTTTGAATTCAAAATCGGAGTCAACTTTTATAATACATTTACTAAGAAGTGGAGTTACTAGAACGAGAACAAGAACGAGAACGGGAATTTGGAGGTTGGAATTTGGAATTTGGAATTTGGAAATTGGAAATTGGAGGTTGGAAATTGGAGGTTAGAGTTTCAGGCATAGACATTTTGAATTGAATATTGCGAATTAGTTGTTGCGAATTACCCTCTCTGCGGTAGAAAAAGTTGACGACTTCGCTCCGCTGCAACGTTAGACGAGGTTGCGCATTAGAAGTACGTAGAATCTTGTGTTCTTATCTCACTGAATTTTCAAACTATCAACAGGTATGGCTTGAAATTTCATGTTTGATAAAAACAAATCAAGACGCTTTCTATTCTCAGTTTTCGTTTTTAGAGATACTAAAAACTTATTTGGCAAAATAGCTCTTACAAATAAAGAGTCTCCCGTTTCAATTCGCGCTATTTTCTTTTCAAAATCAGCCAGATAAGAATATGTTCTATTTTCCTTGAGAATACCCTGCCATTCCACTTCAAAGTTCCAACGGCAAAGCAATTCATTTTGAGAGAAATCGTCAAGTGATGATGATACCGATGAAAAATTCACCACTCCAATTTCTTGATGATCCAAATAAAAAATGAAGGTATTCGAGTCGTTTTGAGAAAACATAAATCCCGAACTAGAAATTAAAGTACCTTCGAGCTTTATATTACCAGATAATTTAAGCGATCCAGAATTGACGTCTTCAGATACTTTCCATAACAAAAGTAATATTGCACATAGGATTGATAGCGGCAACAAAAACCTAATTCGTCCTTTCATGTTTTTTACTCAATTGCAAAACAAAGTTCTTTCTATTATGTCTGAACCAAGAAACGACCTCTTGGTCATTGGTTTTAAACAACAAATACAAAGTGTCATTAATTATTATACTGGAATAAAAATTATTCTCCTTGTAATGAAAATCCAAAATTTTGACTCACTTGAATATTCTGCCCGTAGGATATCTACATATTGTTCACTACTTGGTTGGCAGACATCATGAACCAAAGCTTCTGTTTTTTCTTTCTTAAGATCTCCACCGACGGCTATGCTGTAATAATTTTCTTCCCCAAACTCGTTAACCTCTTTACTTCTATATGAATTCTTTACATACTTGTGATCTCTACCTAGATAGAATATAGAATATCTAGGAAAGGGGGCTTGATATAAGAGTAAAGCGTGCCCCGTGATTAGAGTAACCAAATCTTTCTCTTGAAATTCATCAGCGTTATCAGGTAATTTATTTCCGCATAGAGATATCCATACTAACGAAAATATCAATACTGATTTTAGAATTGCATAAAATCTCAGTCTATTTATTAATTTCAAAATGAGCATTCTTGGGATGCATGTTTTTACCGAAGATAGGAAAAAAAAGAACAAAGAACAAGGGAACAAAGAACAAAGGAAAGCTGCTACCTCATAATATAGCTTGACAGGACACCTACCCTTGTCCCTTATTTTGTTGAAAAGCTTTATTGTTAATATAAAGCGATAGGTATTTCTTTAATGCTGCTAAGATAAGCGGAGAAAGGCTCTGCTGAGGAGCAACC
>JBKCOM010000183.1:0-41303 GCA_046309775.1 Flavobacteriales bacterium | reverse complement strand
GACAATATTCCTCCAGAAGCATTTTTAAATTTTCGCGTGCAAATTCTTCATCGTCTACGATGAGTGCAGACAGTTTTTTCGTCATTGAACAGGCTATATCATTTGCGGGATTGTCCCTTTCGCAAATTAACTCAATTTTTCCGTCAGAATACGCATCTCCATCATAGGAGAAATTTTTTCGTATAAAATTCGATAAACGGCGTCTGCAATTGGAATATCAGCCTTGAATTTTTTGTTGATTTCGTGAATGCCGCGTGCCGCGTAATAGCCCTCAGCGACCATGTTCATTTCGATTGTAGCCCATTTTACACTATAGCCTTTTCCGACCATCGTACCGAAGGTGCGATTGCGAGAATAAGGTGAATATGCTGTTACGAGCAAGTCGCCGAGGTATGCGCTGCTCTTCACATCGCGGTGGGTTTCGTTTACAGATTCAAGGAAGCGCTCAATCTCTCGCGCTGCGCTACTGATGAGTACTGCTTGAAAATTGTCTCCGTATCCGAGTCCGTGGCAGATGCCTGCTGCAACTGCATAAACATTTTTGAGAACGGCTGCAAGCTCAGCACCGAATACATCTTCTGTAGTAATGGTGCGTATGAAGCGACACGCCAACAATTTGCTCATCACCTCCGCTCGTTCCAGGTTTTGACAACCTATGGTAAGATACGAGAGCTTTTCAAGCGCTACTTCCTCAGCGTGACAAGGCCCGCAGATAATTCCTATTTGATCGTATGAAATGCCCAGTTGCTTATTGAAATAGCGTGCAGGAATTGCATCAAACTCATTTACGATACCCTTGATAGCCGAAAAGACCACTTTCTTTTCCATTCCCACGGGTTTGTAATGATTGAAGGTCTCGTGCACGAATGCTGAAGGGATGGCTATTACCAAGTAGTCACAAGCGTCAATTACTGACTGAAGGTCACTGGTGACTTCCAATTTGGACTTATCGAACTCTATGCTCTGGATATAATGCGGATTGTGCCCGTACTGCTTGATGTGTGCGATGGCCTCTTCGTTGCGCATCCACCAATGTACTTTACTCGCATTATTGGTGATGAGTTTTACAAGTGCTGTAGCCCAGCTACCGCCGCCTAAAACGCCTATGGTTGGTGTATGGTCCATTTCTTTTGAAAGTGTGCAAAGATAACTTTTTTGTGAAAGGTCAATTTTAAATCAATAATGCCTATTTTTGGCTATATCGGCAACTTAACGCTATCAATTCTTGTCTATCATTTGTGCGCTGTTTAGTATTTCTCTACATAATCTTCCTGTTATCTATCGCTCCAAAGGCGGTGGCTCAGACAATTTTTGTAGAAAATAAAGGGCAGTGGCCAGAGCTCGTGGAGGCTGCAGCGGACATTCCCGGCGGGAAGCTATGGCTTCAGTCAACTGGTTTTAAGTATCAACTTTTTGATTCAAAATTCCTAGAGGCCTTGCACCCCGGTTCAGGTGTCATCATTGACTCAGTGCGCTCGCATGTATATGAAATCAGTTTTGAGAACGTAGGAAATCCTGTAATTCGAGGGGAAAAACCCTCCTCGTACTATCTCAATTACTACATCGGCAATGAAAGCTCTTGGGCAAACCGCGTGCAGCCATTCGAGGCCATGTATTATTCCGAGCTTTACCAACACGTTGATCTACGCTACTACTCCAATGCTGGAAATCTCAAATATGATTTTATTATTCATCCCAACGGCAACGCCTCCGACATCGCTTTCAACATCAATGGCGCTGATAAATTAAAATTGGAAAATGGGGTGTTACACATCGAGACCTCACTCGGCACCATCAAAGAGCTGGCACCATTCGCATATCAAGTTATCAATGGAAAACTAAAAACAGTGGATTGTATTTACCGCTTAAAAGGCACACGCGTGAGTTTCGAGCTTGGTAATTACAACAAAGATTTTGACCTAACAATTGATCCTGAAGTTGCTTTTTCAACCTTCATTGGATCGACTGCTTCCAACTTTGGATTCACCGCATGCAATGACAGCCAAGACAATTTGATTGCAGGAGCTGCCGTCTTTGGCCCTGGATATCCAACCACTACAGGAGCATTCTCTTCTACTTTTCTCGGTGTGTTCAACAATTATATGGACATTGCTATTTCAAAGTTTTCTGCTGATGGTTCGCAATTGTTGTATAGCACTTACATAGGTGGCAGTCTGCAAGAAACACCTCATAGCGTCGTAGTAGATTCACAAGACAATATCATCGTGTTTGGTGTGACTGGAAGTCTAGATTATCCCACAACTAGCGGTGCTTTTCAAACGATTTTCACTGCTGGGCCAACGCTTTCAATGCAAGATTTTTTTACCAGTAGCCATGAATTAGGATGTGATTTGTTTCTCACCAAATTCTCTTCCGGAGGAGCCTTGCTGCAATCTACCTATGTGGGCGGCAATCAGAATGAAGGTTTGAATTATGGAGATCAACTTTTTTATAACTACGGTGACCCTTTTCGTGGAGAGGTGAATGTGGATGCCAACGACCGCATTGTGGTGGCAACAGTTTCTGAAGGTGGATTTCCAATGAATGGTCCAGGAGCACAGCAAACCTTTGGTGGCGGCTGGTTTGATGGCCTTGTTTTCACCATGAACTCCTCCTTGTCGCAAATGATCAATGCAACGTATCTTGGAGGTATAGACCACGACGCTTGTTATGCCATTGAATTTGCAGACAATGGAAACCTCATTATTGCCGGTGGTACGAAAAGTCTTAATTTCCCCAGCACAGCGGGAGTTCATGACGATACATATAACAATCAAACCGATGGATTCATAACCATTCTCGATCAAGAAACACTTGAAATAGTAGCGGCGACGTTTGTAGGTACGAATCTCTATGATCAAGTATATTTTGTTCAGACCGACCCCGATGGCAATATATATGCGTTTGGCCAAAGCAATGGGAACATGCCCATTACACCCGGTTGCTACGGCCAAGCCAATAGCGGTCAGTTCTTGAGAAAATATGACTCTAATCTGTCAACACTATTATGGAACACTACCATTGGTAGGGGACTTGGTGTAATTGATATTTCACCAACTGCGTTTTTAGTAAGTGATTGCAATCAAATATTTTTTAGCGGATGGGGAGGCGCCACCAACAGTGGTACCTGTCAATTTATTTATGATTGCTACGCCTCATCAAGCTCCACCAATGGAATGCCTATTTCTGCGGACGCGATACAACCTAATACTGATGGCAGTGATTTTTACTTGTGTGTTCTTTCCGCTGATGCCCAAGAGCTCGTTTATGCTTCATTTTTGGGCGGTAATGAAAGCGCTGAACACGTAGATGGTGGCACGAGCCGATTTGCAAAAAACGGCACGGTATATCAAAGCGTTTGTGCCGGTTGTCAAGCCAATAGCGATTTTCCAACGAGTCCCGGCGCATGGAGTTCGACCAATAACTCTTTTGGTTGCAATATGGCTGTGTTTCGATTCAATCTAGGACAAATAGAAGCAGAAGTTCAGCTCGAAGGGCCCTCCGAGATTTGTGAAGGCACTCCCACCAATTTTCTCAATCTTAGTCAAGGCGGTGATAGCTACACATGGCAAATGGGCGACGGAACAACACTCAGCACTTTCAATGCGCTTCACACGTATGAAGAGCCTGGTACATATGAAATCTTTTTGATTGTTAATGAAACAACCGAATGTTTGATCGGTGACACTGCGTCTATCACGATTACTATTCTTCCCGGCGTTGACCCTTTTATTGAAACCCCAGAAACGGTATGTGAAGGAGAGATCGTGCAACTTAATGCATCTGGAAGTCCAAGTCTATTCTGGCTTGATAATCCAGCCCTTTCATCGACCACCATTCCAAATCCAACGGCAGTAGCCAGTGACGGACTCATTCTATCTGTAGTGGATTCTAACAATTGTGAAACTGATACCGTTTCGGTAACGCTCACGGTATTTCAAACAAATATTAGTGTGACCGGGCCATTCACCATATGCGCCGGCGAGTCGGTCGACCTATCTGCTTCTGGAGGTGTATCATACCAATGGAGCCCTAGCGCCACGCTGTCTTCCTCAAGTGGAATGACAGTAACCGCGTCGCCTTCTGATAGCACCACATATATGGTGGTGATTACCACTAGCAACAATTGTATTGATTCATTATTTACTGGAGTCTATGTGGACTATACAGAAATCGGTGGAAACGTGTATCCGCCGCTCACCATCTGTCGTGGAACGAGTGTTACTTTGTCTGGACCTCCCGCAGCCTCTTGGTTGTGGAGTCCGGCCAACTCCCTTTCTAACCCCAATATTCGCTATCCTGTCGCCTCGCCAGACGTGACAACAACCTATGAAGTTTTTATCACCAATTCATGTGCGCAAGGAGTAGACGAAGTAACGGTAACTGTATTGGAAGCGGATGCTCAAGCCTTTGGCGATACGCTCATTTGTGAAGGGCGATGGGCTCCTCTTCGTGCTACTGGTGGTGAAGAATACTCTTGGTCGCCGCCTTCTTTTGTGGCTGATCGATTTAATGACAGCGTATTTGTAGCCCCATCAGTTACTACTGAGTTTTTTGTCACGGTGATTGATGAAAATGGATGTATTGACAGCGACTCTGTAACGGTGAGTATTATACCTGCTCCCAGCGTTGATGCCGGTCCAGACAGAAATTATGAAGCGCCCGGAGCCATTGACATTCTTGGAAATGCCTTTGGTAATGACTTTTATTGGTCGCCTCCCCTATTTATCAATTGCACCGACTGCATTTATCCCGTGGTATCTCCGCCAGATCCTATGTACTACTACCTCCATGTCACCAATCCACTGGATGGATGCACCAACATAGATTCTGTGCTTGTCACTCCTTATTATCCACTATACATTCCAAACACCGTCACGCCCAATAATGATGGCATCAATGATGTGTTTTTCGTTTATGGTGAAAACATTACAGGATTTAACTTGAAAATATTCAATCGCTGGGGAGACTTAATCTACGAATCAGAAGACCCAAAAGAGCCCTGGGTACCAGGCCTGAACGGCTACTACGTTCAAGACGGCGTATATCAATGGATTGTAGAGTACGACACCATTGAGCGCCGCAAGCGACTTGTTGGGCATGTGAATGTGCTGAGGTAAAAGTATCGTTCCATTATATTTGCCGCATGGCGTACACAAATATTTTACTAGAAAATAAAGATTCCATTCTTTATATCACCATCAACAGACCCGATCAATTGAATGCTTTGAATAAGCAAACGATTGAAGAGTTAAACAAAGCATTAGCCCTAGCAGATGTCAATCCAGACGTACGAGTAATTATTATCACGGGTTCAGGCGAAAAGGCTTTCGTTGCTGGCGCAGATATCAAGGAATTTTCTGCATTTAGCGTGGAAGAAGGCCGCATGCTTAGTCGCAGTGGACATAAACTATTATTTGACTTTGTAGAAAATATGAGCAAGCCTGTCATTGCCGCCGTAAACGGATTCGCGCTGGGCGGTGGGCTTGAACTCGCCATGAGCTGTCATATTCGTGTGGCAAGCGAATATGCCAAAATGGGCCTTCCAGAAGTTTCTCTTGGTGTAATCCCTGGTTATGGCGGGACACAGCGCCTAACGCAACTTGTGGGCAAAGGAAAAGCGATGGAAATGATTGCCACCGCTGGAATGATTGGAGCTAGCGAAGCACAACAGTGGGGCCTTGTGAACCATGTGGTGCCGCAAGCCGAATTGATGGCGAAGTGTGAGGAAATTGCGGGTAAAATTGTGAAGAATTCACCAGCGGCCATTGCCTCTGCGTATCGCGCCATCCTTTCGGGATACAAAAAATATAATGCTGGCTACGAGGCCGAAATCAAAGAGTTCGGTCAATGCTTCGGAACTGAAGACTTCACAGAAGGCACCAGTGCATTCATGGAAAAGCGCAAACCTGTATTCAAGGGGAAATAGTGAAAGTAGAAATTGTAAATACCTCGCCTTACCCGCTTCCCGCTTATGAAACACTTCACTCAGCAGGGATGGATTTACGCGCAAATATCAATGAGTCGGTGCAACTTGAACCCCTAGAACGAAAGCTCATTCCTACGGGTTTATTTATTGCGCTGCCCGAAGGAACGGAGGCTCAGATTCGTCCACGCAGTGGGCTCGCATTCAAGCACGGGATTACCGTCCTCAACAGCCCGGGAACAATTGACGCCGATTATAGAGGAGAGCTAAAAGTTTTACTCGTTAACATTTCCAATAACGCATTCGAAATCAACCCTGGAGACCGAATTGCACAAATGGTGATTGCCTCTTACGTAAGAGCAGAATTGGTTCAAAAAGATCGATTGGAAGATACCATAAGAGGCGCTGGCGGGTTTGGAAGTACTGGCCAAAACTGAAGTTAACCCCGCTTTTGTTCATTACTCTTTGATGACCGGTGGTTGTGTTTAATCGGAAGTTCTTTCCTTTGTTCTTACTTCTTTAGTTTATTATGAAAATAATAGTACCCATGGCGGGAATGGGAAAGCGTCTGCGCCCCCATACACTTACGACACCGAAACCTCTCCTTCCGATTGCGGGAAAGCCAATAGTGCAGCGTTTGGTTGAAGATATTGTGGCAATCAGCGATCAAAAGGTTGAAGAGATTGCTTATGTCGTGGGGCGTTTTGGCGAAGCTGCAGAAAAACATCTCATTTCTGTTGCCGAAAGCCTTGGTGCCAAGGGAACCATTCACTATCAAGATGAGGCTCTCGGTACCGCCCATGCTATTCTTTGCGCCGCATCCGCACTCGAAGGGCCTGTTACAGTTGCATTCGCAGATACCCTTTTCCGTGCTGATTTCAAGCTTGACACAACAAAAGACGGGGTACTCTGGGTGCAAAAAATAGAAGACCCTCGCCAATTTGGGGTCGTCATCGTCAATGATGAAGGTGTCATAACCGAATTCAAAGAAAAACCACAAGAATTTGTTTCTGATCTTGCAATGATTGGAATCTACTATTTCAAAGATGGTGCGCGTTTGAGGGCGGAATTGCAATACTTGATTGATAACAATATCACCAATAGCGGAGAATATCAACTTCCAGATGCTCTGAGAAACATGGTGAAAAAAGGAGCGCAATTCGCTCCGGGCACTGTAAGCGACTGGATGGACTGTGGAAACAAAGACGCGATGATTGATACCAATAAAAAAGTACTCGGTTATATCGCCACCGAACTTTCTGTTCCGTCGAGTGCTAAAATAGAGAACGCTGTTATCATCCCTCCTTGCTTTATTGGAGCAGGGGTTACGATCACCAATGCTGTCATTGGTCCGTTTACATCTGTCGGTGATGGTGCGAGCATTAACAATAGCGTCGTCAATTCCTCAATAGTTTTACCCCAAAGTAAAATAGAAGGAGCCAACCTTGTAGACTCAATGATTGGCGTGTCTTCCGAAGTGAGGGGTTCGGCACAAGTATTGAGTCTAAGCGATTATTCAGTAGTAAAATAATTAGTTTGAAAATCTATCTCATCATCCTATCGTGTTTGTTCTTTGTGGCTTGTGGAGCCAAGAAGAACACCACTGAAAAAAAATCAGAAGGCGACCCAAGTGTGCAGCCTGAAGATATGCGCCCAAAAGTGGATACCAAATTTGATGAGTATTTCTTTCAGGCTCAATTACTCAAGTCAAAAGGAGATTTGAAAAAAGCATACGAGGCCTTCAACGAGTGCTTAAGTATCAGACCAGAAGAAGCCGTAATAAATTATGAAATGGCTCGCATCGAAAGATCGGTATTCATGAATGCCGAAAGCGCGAATGCGAAAATCAAAAAGAGTTTATCGGTAGATCCTAAGAATCCTTGGTATCATCGCCTTCAAGCCGAGATTTGGATGGATCTAGGCAAGTATGATTTGGCCGCTAAATCTTTCAAAACTTGCTACGAGCTCAATCCTGACGATCCTAATACGCTCTACGACCAAGCATCGGCACTCATCGGAGCTAATAAAATAAACGAAGCCATAGCGGTCTATGATCAACTAGAACTGAAAATGGGCGCCTACGAAGAGCTCAGTTTTCAAAAACATGACCTTTATCTTCAAATCAAACAACCGCAAAAAGCCGTGCGCGAACTCGAAAAACTCGCCGAGGCTTTTCCTACAGAAGCTAGGTATTGGGGTGTCGTAGCACAATTCTATTATCAAAATGACCAAAAGGAAAAAGCAAAGGAGGCGCTAGATAAAATGGTCTTAGCCGATCCAGACAATGGAATGGTACATTATCAACTCAGCGAATACTATGCTGCGACTGGCGATGAGAAGCGCTCTTATGAAGAATTAAAACGAGCATTTCAAACCTTTGATCTTTCCATTGATCAAAAGATCATGATCATGGTAAAATATTATCAGCTAACTGAGAGTAATCCAACTTACCTACCTCAAGCTTATGAGCTACTTGATATACTCGTAGAGGTGAATAAAAGCGAAGCTAAATCATTCTCCATGAAGGGTGATTTTCTCTTTAGAGATCGACGAGACAACGAAGCCCTAAGTGCATTCCAGAAAGCTTTGGCACTTGATCAAAGTAAAAGTCAAATCTGGGAACAGGTATTGGCATTAGAGCTTTCTCTGAGCAAGCACCAAGACCTCGCGCGCGATGGACAAAAGGCTATTGAGCTTTTCCCTACAAACCCTCTTTTTTATTGGTACACGGGTAATGGCCAAGACCGCAGCGGTCAAACGCAAGATGCCATAGACACATGGAACATGGGAAAAGAAATGGTAGTAGAAAACAACGACTTACTAAGTCAATTCTACTCTTCTCTTGGTAGCGCCTTCAACAAGACAAAAGATTTTGTGAAGTCTGACGAAGCATTCGAAAGGGCTATCACACTCAATCCAAACGATGTCTTCACACTCAACAATTACGCATATTATCTTTCTTTGAGAAAAACCAAGTTGGAACGAGCCGAACAGCTCATCAAACGTGCAATTGAAGAGAGCAAAGGAAACTCTAATTTCTTTGATACTTATGCATGGGTTTTATTTCAAAAAGCTAACTATACCGAGGCTCTTACATGGATAGAAAAGGCGATCAATGCTACGCCCACACCATCCGGAGAGCTTCGCGAACACTACGGTGATATTTTATTCAAAAACAACAAAATCGATTCTGCTGTCGAGCAATGGAAACTCGCGGCGCAGTCGGGTAAGGCATCACCAGAAATAAACTCTAAAATTTCTAAGCGCTCGCTCGAATGATCATTCGGTTTTTAATAAAATATTACGTCTTGCTTATTGCACTCGTCTTGAGTTTGCCGGCGTGCCGTTCTTCTAAAAGTACAGGAGAAATTAAAGAACCTCCCAAAGACCGCTCCGCCTCATACTTGCTCAAGCGCTATGAGCGCAATAAATTCGAATACGATTGGGTCGGAATGAAAATCGACGCAGACTTCGTTACTATGGGAGAATCACAAGGATTCAAAGCTTCCATTAGAATGAAAAAAGACAGCGCGATATGGATTTCTATTTCTCCTGCTCTCGGTATTGAAGTATTTCGAATTCTAATCACTCCAGATAGCCTGAAGTACCTATCCAAGATTCCTGATAACAAATTCTATTACATCGGAACCAGCGCTTCTCTATCGGAGCTCGCCAAAATTGAACTTGACTTCGACATGCTTCAAGACATTCTTATCGGAAATGCTATTGGCCTTGAAAAAGACGAAGGAAAATTCAGAACATCAGTAGATGGATACAATTATCTCCTTACCAGCAAATACAAAAGAAAAGTTCGACGTGTAGTTGGTATAGACGACCGCAAGCTATCACCTACTGATACCATTGTCGTTAATCCAAATGATCCACGTTATCAACGCTCGGTAAGACGTGCCGATGAAGACGAACTCATTGTGTCGCGTTATTGGCTAGAATCAGAAAACTTTAGAATGGTACGTTCCGTCTTCAACGATCTCATTAATCAACGTGCAATCGATATCGCATACTCTGATTTCAAACTCGAGGGTGAACAATATTACCCCACTCGTTGCGTAATGAAACTCGCAGAGGCAAGCAAGCAAGAAGAACTTAGTTTTAAAATAACAAAACTCGTTACCGATAAAACATATGAGTTTCCTTTTGAAATCCCTGAAGATTTTGAAAGAAAACTAAATCCTTAATCCAATATCAAACAGCAGCAATATGAAGATTTTTAAGCTCCTTGCATTAGCCCTACTGTTGATCGGATTTGGCGTTGCGTTTAGTCAAAATAAAAAAGAAGATTTACAAAAGCAACGAGAGGAAATCAACGCGAAAATTGCGCTCACCAAAAAACTCATTCGCGAATCAGAATCAAATCAGAAAGTAACAAGTAGTCAACTCGCCATTCTCAACGAACAGCTCGCGTATCGCGAACAACTACTCCGGAATATCAATCGCGATATTTATAACATCGATGGCGAGATTGGATCGAAAGAAGCAAATATTTCCAATCTCAATTCTGAATTGGAAAATCTAAAAAAAGAATATGCACGAATGGTAGTGCAAGCCTATAAGAACAGGTCTTCCTATGACAAGTTGATGTATATTTTTTCATCAAAAAATTTCAATCAAGCATTCAAAAGACTCAAGCTAACGCAGCATTACGCGGCCACACGAAAAAAACATGTGGCCGAAATCGAAGATACAAAAACACAGATTTCTGAGAATATTCAAGCACTTCAGGCAGATAAGCAAGAAAAAGAAAGACTGGCTAACGCTAAGGAAAAGGAGAAAAAGGAAATCGCTCAAAACAAAGAGAGCCAACAACAGAAACTCAGTTCTCTTCAAAAAGAAGAAAAGAAACTACGTGATCAGCAGAAAAAACAAGAGTCGGATAGAAAGAAGTTGACGGCGAAAATTGAAGAGATTATTAAAAAAGAAATCGAAGAAGCGCGGAGAAAAGAAAAAGAAAGAGCAGAGGCCGAAGCCAAGAAAAATGCTGCCGCGGGAACTGCCGGTGCCAAGCCCAATGACAAGTCAACGCCAAAGCCAATAGCTGCCGCGCCAGAAGTGGTTGCCTTAAGTGCTGATTTCGAAAAAAACAAAGGAACGCTGCCGTGGCCCATTTCTTCTGGCGTTATCACGCAGCGCTTTGGAAAACATCCACACTCTAGCATCGCTGGTATTGAAGTTAACTCCAACGGAGTTGACTTCGTTACAGAAAAAGACGCTAGCGTTTACGCTGTTTTTGGAGGCACAGTGACAAGTATCTTCTCCATTCCCGGTGCTGGTCAAAATGTGATTATTACCCATGGCTCTTACAAAACGGTTTACTCTGGCTTGACCAATGTTTCCGTTTCCGTTGGGGATAAAGTTTCTACAAAAGAGAAAATTGGAAACGTCCTCTACGACGGTGAAGAATACACCATGCACTTTGAAGTTTGGAAGGTGAATGCTGAAAGCGGCACCGCACAAAATCCAGAATCTTGGATTAAGCGCCGTTAATGCCCAACGAGCGCAAGCCTTGTAAGCCTCCACTATGTATGGCAAGAATTTTTTGATTTGTATTGAAAAAACCTTTCTTCACCAAATCATCAATGCCCCACATCATCTTGGCCGTGTAGACCTGGTCTAGCCACCAGCCTTTTTCTTCTTTTTTCTTAAAAATAAAATCGACCAGCTCTGGTGTATGGCGAGCATATCCTCCAAAGTGATAGTCGTCTATAAACCGCATGGCACTCATCACTTCATCCGTCGCTTCTTGGTCCATTAAAAAATAGAGCAATTGGTTTTGCACCTGATCCCGCATAAAGCCACCTTTGAGAGAAGAAAAAACCATGAGCTTTTGATGAGGCTTCAATCGAAGCGCTAAGCCTGCCGCCATTGTGCCCGTGCCACCAGCGCAACAAATAACATCGTACGCGTCATCCGCGTCATCCAACATTTCCATACACCCATTGACACCAAGATAATTCGCACCTCCCTCCGGAATGATATGCGCCGGACCATATTCGGCCAATAGCCACATTTTAAAGTCTTCCGTGTGCTTCTCTCGATAGGCCTCTCTGGTGACAAACTCGAGCTGCATGCCCCACTCTTCTGCGTCGCGCAAGGTGGCGCTTAACTCTGCCGGCCGCTCACCACGTATGATTCCTGTGCTTTTCAAGCCCTGCCCCTTGGCATAAAAAGCCGTGGCATGAATATGATTACTCCAGGCTCCGCCAAAAGTAATTATCAACCCAAGACCTTTCTTTTGAGCCATTTCAATATTATATTTGAGCTTGTACCACTTGTTTCCAGAGACTATTGGATGGTTTCTTTCACAATGCTTCACAAATATGGCTGGCGATGAGGCCCACTGAGAATATTCCATAGCGGCGAATATCAACATTTAGTTTTAAATAAACTTTTTTACGGCCGCGTTGTTTAACGTCAATATGTTCATTTTAGCGCACTAGTGATGGAAGAGAAAGAAATAGAAAATAGCGCTCCTACTCACGACCCTAACGCCGACTATTACTACAGCCCCGAAGGATACATTGTATTTACAGAAAAGTATCATCTCAAGCGTGGATATTGTTGCCAGAGCGGTTGTAAACACTGCCCGTTCGGTTTTGATAAAAAAACTGGTCGTTTCAAGGCAAGAGACTAACTTTGTCCTATGTTGACAGCAGATAATGTATTGACTAAAGAATCCTTTCAAAAAATGATCTTGGAAGGAATCCCCGCCGAATTACCGGCTCCTAAGTTTTTTCAAGAGGGTATCAATAGAGCTCCCAAACGCAAGGATATTCTCAGCACAAGTGAGAAAAAGCTTGCCTTGCGCAATGCACTTCGCTATTTCCCCGAACACCTTCACGCTTCATTGGCTCCTGAATTTATGGACGAGCTGAAGGAATACGGCCGCATCTATATGTACCGATACAAGCCAGACTATGAAATTTATGCTCGTCCGATTGATTGGTACCCTGCAAAATCACAGCAAGCGGCTTCGATCATGCTGATGATTCAAAATAATCTCGACCCAGCCGTGGCTCAGCATCCTTATGAGTTGATTACCTACGGCGGAAATGGTGCAGTATTCCAAAACTGGGCTCAATACCTTTTGGTAATGAAATATCTCGCTGAAATGACCGATGAGCAAACGCTGGTCATGTACAGCGGGCATCCACTTGGGTTGTTCCCTTCAAGCAAAGAAGCGCCGAGAGTAGTGGTCACCAACGGTATGATGATTCCGAATTATAGTAAACCAGATGATTGGGAAAAATTCAATGCCCTTGGCGTAACTCAATACGGTCAAATGACAGCGGGCTCGTACATGTATATCGGCCCTCAAGGCATCGTGCACGGCACTACCATTACGGTAATGAATGCCGCGCGCATGGTGCGTGCAGCCCGTGGCTACAACTCTATTCAAGATCTTCCCGCAAAAGGACTTTTATTCGTTACCGCCGGCCTCGGTGGAATGAGCGGAGCACAGCCCAAAGCCGCGAATATCGCGGGATGCGTGAGCGTGACAGCAGAGGTAAATCCGAAAGCTGCTCACAAAAGACATGAACAAGGGTGGGTAGATGTGATCCTAGAAGATATCGATGAACTTGCTATTCAAGTAAAACAAGCACTCGCAGAGACTAAAACAATTTCCTTTGCATACGTCGGCAATATCGTTGATGTATGGGAAAAATTCCTAGAAGCAGATATCAAAATTGATTTAGGAAGCGACCAAACTTCACTTCACAACCCTTGGGCTGGCGGCTATTACCCCGCGGGGCTTTCATTCGAAGAAAGCAATATGCTTATGGCCGAAAAGCCAGAACTGTTTGCTGAAAAAGTAAAAGACTCATTGCGCAGACATGCCGCCGCAGTAAACGCTCATGCTGCAAAGGGTATGTATTTCTTTGATTATGGAAATGCATTCTTGCTGGAGTCTTCACGTGCTGGCGCAGAAGTCATGGCCGAAGATCATATCCACTTTAAATACCCAAGCTACATTCAAGATATTCTAGGCCCCATGTGTTTCGACTACGGATTCGGGCCCTTCAGGTGGGTTTGCTGCAGTGGAAAAGACGAAGACTTGCGCAAGACTGATAAAATTGCAGAACAAGTTTTAATTGAAATTAAAAAAGATGCTCCTCAGGAAATCCAACAGCAACTTGCTGATAATATCCGCTGGATTCAAGAGGCTGAAAGCAATAAGCTCGTAGTAGGCTCTAAAGCTCGTATTCTCTATGCCGATGCGCTCGGCAGAATGATGATTGCAAAAGCGTTTAACGACGCAATCGCAGAAGGAGATATCGGCCCCGTAGTGCTTGGTCGCGATCACCATGATGTTTCGGGTACAGACTCTCCTTACCGCGAGACTTCAAACATTTATGACGGTAGCAGCTTCACTGCTGATATGGCAGTTCACAACTTCGTGGGTGATGCGTTTCGCGGCGCTACTTGGGTGAGCCTGCACAACGGAGGAGGCGTAGGTTGGGGTGAAGTGATAAATGGTGGCTTTGGAATGTTGCTCGATGGCAGTGCCGATAGCGAGAGAAAACTACTCAATATGCTTCATTGGGACGTCAACAACGGTATTGCTCGAAGATCATGGGCGCGCAACAAAGAAGCAATCTTCGCTATCAAACGCGCTATGGATATGAATCCACTTTTAAAGGTAACCGTGCCCAATATTGTGGACGACAACATCATCAATGGATTGATTTAGCAATTTCTTTAACAGATTTTAAGAATATAAAGGCCCCGCTCATGCGGGGTTTTCTTTTGCTCAAACGTCATAACGGCACACCATCCATAGCTATGTGCAATTCAACCCCCGATTTTGACAAATGGAAACGATTAACATATAAAAACGTTTCCTGTTGTGGGTTAAGTATATACTTTTGACTCACCAATTGTTTGAGCCTAATGTCAATTAGACCAATCCAAATATTATTATTTCTCGCAGTGTTATTTAGCACTCTGCCCTCTGCGGCGCAACGCAGCGAGGCAGGATGGAAGCTCAGACCCTCTTTATCAATTGGTTTCTTAAATGGCGGTCGCGCCTCTTCTTCTACATTTTATTTCAAAAGCGGAATTGGAGGATATGCCCACTTCATGCTGATTAACGAGGAAAACTCATTCAGGCCCGCCATTAGTATTGGTGCAGAGAGACTAGATGAAGAAGTGCTAATGCCCATTGGAGTTGAATATGCAATTCGTTTTAAAGAAACTGGTAACTCTGGTTATCTCACCATATCAGGCGGCTATGCGTTTTCATTTCACGAAACCTATGAAATCTTCGAGGGATATGAATACTACGGAGGCCCTTTCTTTAACCCCGGTTGGGGATATGAATGGGTATTAAAAAATAATAGCCGTCTCTACGTCAACACGCGCTATCGTCATCAATTCATGCGCTCAGAATATCACGAAAATGGTGAAGACAAGTTCACCGATCGCTTTACCTATATGATGCTTCAACTGACCACTGGTATAATCTTTTAAGATATGAGAACACTACTACTACTCACTTCAATACTCATTCAAGGTATCACTGGATATTCGCAGTCAGAAGTTTCACACGCCTCAGGATTCTATAATGAACCAATTTTGGTGTCTTTGAGTCATTCAGATCCTGAGGTCGTCTTCTATTTCACGTTGGATGGAAGCTATCCTGATCACACCAAGCAGCGCTATACCGCTCCGATAGCCATCGGTACTTCATCATCACCAGCCACGCTCTCTTACATCCGCACTGGTGAAAATTGGCAAAGGCCAACGGGCGGTGTATATAAAGGACATCTCTTTAAGTTTATCGCACACAAAAACAACCAAGCCATATCGCCAATTGAAACTCGTACGTTCTTCACATATCCCAATCACGTAGCGTCTTTCAGTATTGATAGATTGTCTTTAACGGTCGACTCAGCTGACTTTTTTGGAGAGGAGCGCGGTATTTACGTTCCAGGAAGTAATGAAACACTCAATTTTTACCAAGGCGGTGAGGATTGGGAGAGAGAGGTTTTATTTGAGCTGTTTGATAAAACGGGAAAGCTCGAATGGAAGCAGTCGCTAGGCGCTCGCATTCACGGTCGCAGCTCGCGCACCAATCCGCAAAAATCCATGCGATTTTATGCAAAAAGTGAATACGGAAGTCCATTTATTTTTCACGAAATTTTTGGAGAGAGCGGTCCGGCCGCGCAGAAACGTATCATATTGAGAGCGCCCGACCGCCTTTTCAGCAAGGCAATTTTCATCGATGAAGTAGTTCATGCGGCTGCAGAGGACTTATCAGTAGAGAACATGGCGTCAAGACCCGTGGCGGTTTTTATAAACGGTGAGTATTGGGGAATTCAAAATTTAAGAGAGCGTCATGACGAGCAATACTTGAGGATCAAATATGGCGTCGAACCCAACAATGTAGATATTATCGATTGGGATCGCGGACCCTTTGTTTCCGAAGGAAACATTACAGAATACAACAAACTTCTCAACTACTTGTCATCTGCTGACCTCAGCACCGTCGAGGGTTACAATGGACTCAAAGCTTTGGTCAATATGGACTCGTTCATTCCATTCGTTGGAACACATCTGTTTTTTGCAAATGAAGATTTTCCGAACAATAATCTGCGAATGTGGAGAGAAAGAACTTTCGGTGAGAAATGGAACTTCTTCTTCTATGATTGCGATGGTTGCATGCGCGATGTGGATATGGACACTTTTGATATGTACGCGAATATAAAAAACGATGGAAACCCCGCGTCTGTCATGTTGAAAGGCCTTCTGAGAAACACTGAATTCATGTCCGATCTTCAGGCGTTCCTCAACAATGCAATCACCAATCAATTTTCGACAAGCAACTTATTAAAGCTAATTAATGAGAAAGAGTCTTTCTATGCACCATTGATAAATGATCATATACAGCGTTGGCACTCTCCAGATGATACTGCGGAATGGTATTCCGCTATTGCTATAGCGGAAAAATTCGCCCTTAATCGCTCTCGTGTAATGGGTGAGTTGATACAAAAACACTTGGGCAAGCCCTACGCTATCTATCCGATGCCTGCCAAGTCAGAGTTTTATCTTGACTTCGATAAAAACCCTGAAGACATGGATATCCGCGTTTCCCTTTCTGATATGAGCGGAAAAACCTTTCAACCCTCCAGAGTCTATACCTCCGAAAGCCTAGTGAGCGTGCCTGTGGACGACTTATCGCCTGGCGTTTATGTAGTCCAAGTAATCGTTGGAAAATCCATTTACTTCGATAAGATAATCGTTACTCATTAACTTCTAAGAAACAAATTGAAGTGTCCTTTTGGACATTTCAACCTACTGATTTTCCAATTCATAAAATAATTCGTCTATTTTGGAAACGTTTTTAAAATTTTTCGTTTCCATTATAAAAAACGTATCTATATTTGCCGCGCGATGGAAGAAAAAGAATTAAAAATCATTAGCGGAGCGTCAAAAGTCTTCATGCAGTATGGCATTAAGAGTGTGAATATGGATGACATGGCGCGCCATCTTGGTGTTTCAAAAAAAACACTTTATCTCTATGTCAACGATAAAGATGAGCTCGTAAAAAAGTCGATGGATGCTTTCTGTGAAATCGAAGATGCTCAAATAGCAGAGATTGCCTCACGCAATCTAAACGCCATTGACGAGAGCTTGGAGATCATGAAGTGGGTGCTAAGCATGCTTCAAAACCTTCACCCCTCTATCATTTATGATTTGGAGAAATACCATCCTGAGGTTTTTCATTCCATGAAAAACAATCGCAATACCGCCATTTATGCGTGTATGACAGCCAATATGGTTAAGGGGCAAAAAGAAGGGTTTTATAGAAAAGATTTTAACCCAGAAATCATTGTAAGGATTTACATGGAACACATGAATATTCTTCTAGATCACACACTTTTCCCTCAAGATAAATGGAAGCTGGTAGATGTCTATAAAGAGTCATTCATCTATCACATTCGTGGTATCGCCAGCCAAAAAGGCCTCGACTATTTGAAAGAAAAATCAAAATACATTAAATAATAACACAATCCCTTTTATGAACACGTGGAAAAAACCAATACAAAAAGGCCTGCTGATGGCTCTTTTTGTTTCGTTGTTTTTCCCTGCATACACAAAAGCCCAGTCAGCGTTTACGCTCGCACAAGCTCAAGAGTATGCACTGAAAAATGCACAATCCGTGAAAAACGCACGGTACGACGCGGAAGTAGCAGAGCTCACTTCCGACGAATTGCTGGCCATCGGTTTGCCTCAAATCAATGCCAGCCTGCAATACCAAAACTTCATCACGCTTCCTACCCAAGTTGTTGACGGAAGTTTCTTCGGCGCACCAGGACAAGAACTCAGACTTCAATTTGGTACACCACAAAACATGACCGCCACATTGAGTGCGAGTCAGCTGCTTTTCGACGGGTCATGGTTGGTGGGCCTGCAAGCATCGCGAGCTTATGCCCAGCTCCAGAAAAGAAATCTCTCAAAGTCTGAGCTCGAGATAAAAGCCGATGTGGCCAAGGCTTATCATACCGCGCTTATCGTGGATGAAAGACTGGAGTTTACTCGTCAAACAAGGGCCGTAATCGCTCAAATGACAGATGAGACAAAGGCATATTTCGAAAGCGGCTTTCTAGAAGAACAAGACTATGAGCAATTACAATTGTCATTGAGTCAGCTCGACAACTTCATCACATCTCTCGAAGGCGCTTCAAAGCTTACAAAAGACCTAGTAAAGTTCACGATCGGTATGCCTCTCAATGAAGAGCTCACGCTTGCTGACAAAGCAGATGCGCTCATCGGATCGGAAGACTTGATGAGCTCGAGCTTCGCAAGTGATAAGACTATTGACGTGCAGCTAGCCATGAGCGGACTTTCAATGCAAGAGCTCAACTTAAAGAATAAAAAAGCCGCATTCCTTCCAAATGCCGCTCTATTCTACTCTTTGCAATCACAGGCCTTCCGTCAGGAGTTCAACTTCCTCGATACAAGTTTGCCCTGGTTCGCACCGCAATTGTGGGGATTCCAAATCAATGTGCCGATACTTAGCGGTGGCGGCAAAGTGAAAAGTGTACAAAAAGCACAAGTCGAAGTGCAACGCATGAAAGACACTGTGGAACTAACCAAACGTGCCACAGAGCTGGAATACAACAGTGCCAAAACGGAGTACTTAACAGCGTTGAACTCCTACAACCAAGCTATCAAGTCGCTCGAACTTGCGCAAAAAATTCTATACAAAACAGGCATTAAATTCAAAGAAGGCGTAGCCTCTAGCATGGACGTTAGCCAATCTACCAACCAAGTATTGGCCGCCCAGCAAGACCTTGCTCAAGCCAAAGAGAGCCTTATGAACGCTCAAGTAAAACTAAAAAAAGCACTTAACACATTATAATTCCGAAACTCAAATGAAAAAGATATTCTCCCTTTTTGTAATCGCTGCTATCATCGCTTCTTGCGGCGGAAAAGATCCTAAAGAAAAACTCGCGAAGCTCAAGTCGAAACAAGCAGAGCTTGCTGCTGAAATCAAAACACTGGAAGAAGAAATTGCCGCTACCGACACGACTGCCGGTAAGGATAAAATTAAAGATGTAATAGTAACTCCTGTTGCGCCCTCCGTTTTCACGCACTACCTCGATGTTCAAGGAGTCGTAGATGCTGATGAAAATGTAACCATCATGCCTACCATGGCTGGTAATGTGACAAAGCTCTATGTAAACGAAGGTGATGTCGTGAAAGCTGGTCAACTTCTAGCAGAAGTAGACAATGATATTTATGTAAAGCAATTGAACTCCGTGCAGCCGCAGTTAGCCCTTGCAACCGAAGTGTTCAATCGTCAACAAAGACTATGGAATCAAAAAATTGGAAGTGAAGTCCAATATCTACAAGCTAAAACTCAAAAAGAATCGCTTGAAAAACAAATCGAAACATTGCAAGAACAAATCGAGCTCACTCGCATCAAGTCTCCCATCAGCGGAACCGTGGACAATGTTGCACTCAAAATCGGACAAATGGCAGCTCCTGGTATGCCTGCAATGCGCGTAGTAAATCTTTCAAAGCTAAAAGTGAAAGCAAACATTTCTGAAACTCATGCTGCCAAAGTAAAAAAAGGAAATGATGTTTCTATTTTCTTCCCCGACCAGAACAAAGAGATAAGTTCAAAAGTAACATTCGCTGCGAAAGTGATCGATCCAATGACACGTACTTTCGTTACTGAGGCCTCTATCAGTGGCGACGGGGCAGAACTTCGCCCAAATATGATCGCGGTACTCAAGGTGGTCGACTATAGAAACGACAACGCAATCGTAATCCCAGTCAACCTCATTCAAAACTCCGAAAAAGAATCCTTTGTATTCGTTGGTGTAGAAGAAGGTGGAAAGAAAGTGGCTCGTAAAAAAGTAGTTACTGTAGGCGCTGTTTACAACGGTAATGCTGAAATTCTATCTGGACTTTCTGCGAATGATAAGCTCATCACTACTGGTGCAACAGACCTCGCTGACGGACTCGAAATTAAATTTTAACCTAAAAAAACTCTATCCAACATGGAAAAATTCAAAGAGTTTTTTGTCACGAGTTGGGCAATTAACAATAAAACAACCATATACCTGCTCACCATCATTATCACTTTGGTGGGTATTCAGTCATACAAAAACTTGCCGAAAGAGCAGTTTCCTGACATCGTTATTCCTACGATTTATGTGTCCACAGCGCTTCCATCAACTGCGCCTAAAGACATGGAAAACCTCGTTACCAAGCCAATAGAAAAACAAATCAAATCCATCGCTGGTGTTAAAAAAGTAACCAGCCAATCACTAGAGAATTATTCTGTGATCATGGTTGAGTTCAATACCGACGTAGAGGTGCCGATCGCAAAACAAAAAGTAAAAGACGCAGTAGAGAAAGCAGAAAAGGATTTACCTAACGACCCACTGATGGTTCAGTCCGTAATGGAGGTAGAGTTTTCTGAAATGCCCATTCTATTTGTCAATATTTCCGGTGATTATGACTTGGCGAAATTGAAAAAATACGCCGAGGACTTGCAAGATCGCATCGAAGGTCTCAAAGAAATCACGCGCGTAGATATCGTGGGTGCTTTGGATAGAGAAATCCAAATCAACATCGACATGTACAAAGCGCAGGCAGCGAACATCACGATGGGTGATATCGAAAATGCAGTGAAATATGAAAACATGACCATCAATGGTGGTAACGTGAACATTGATGACATGCAGCGTTCCATCAGCGTTAGCGGTGAGTTCGACAATATTCAACAAATCGAAAACCTCGTCATTAATTCCATGACGGGTGCTTCCATTTTCCTAAAAGATATAGCCGAAGTAAAAGATGGATTCGCCGAGCAAGCTTCATACGGTCGTCTTGATAATAAAAACGTAATTACCCTCAATGTCATCAAGCGTGGTGGTGAAAACCTTATCGAGGCTTCTGACAAAATCTACGACATCATTGAGGAAATGGAAGAAACCGAGTTTCCCGAAAATCTGACAATCAAAGTAACAGGTGACCAATCTGATGGCACACGCGTCACGCTACACGATCTTATCAATACCATCATCATTGGCTTCATTCTCGTGACGATTATTTTGATGTTCTTCATGGGTGTTACCAACGCAATTTTCGTAGGTCTTTCCGTGCCGCTTTCCATGTTCATCGCGTTCATGATTCTCCCCGGCATCGACTTCTCTCTTAACATGATTGTATTGTTCGCCTTCCTGCTGGGGCTGGGCATCGTGGTTGACGACGCCATCGTCGTCATCGAGAACACTCACAGGATTTATGATAATGGTAAAGTGCCGATCAAAACGGCCGCTAAGAAAGCCGCTGGAGAAATATTCCTACCCGTATTGTCTGGTACGGCCACAACTTTGGCTCCGTTTGTACCTCTAGCATTCTGGGGAG
Organism: Flavobacteriales bacterium; assembly: GCA_046309775.1. Taxonomy (GTDB): domain Bacteria; phylum Bacteroidota; class Bacteroidia; order Flavobacteriales_D; family Sanyastnellaceae; genus JAIXWP01. Next base: position 19,474 of record JBKCOM010000183.1, on the reverse strand, counting down.
GTATCATCGGTAAGTTCATGTTCTACTTACCCATCACACTGATCATCACACTCACGGCATCACTGCTCGTGGCGTACATCATCAACCCTGTGTTTGCGGTTGACTTTATGAAGCCTCACGACCACGCGCCCAATCAAAAGAAAAGAGCACGATCATTCCGAATTACAACGATCCTCCTTCTCGCATTCGCAGCACTATTCTATTTGACCGGCTCATTCGGTATGGGTAACTTCTTAGTGACAATGTATCTCTTGTATTTGCTGTATCGTTTTGTTTTGGAAAAAGCGATTGCCAACTTCCAAAACAAGTTGTGGCCTCGTGTACAAAACGTTTATGGCCGTTTCCTTGAATGGGCACTCAAGAGACCTCGAATGATTTTCTGGAGCACTGTTGGTCTATTATTCGCAACGTTGTTTATTACAGCTTTGCGCCAACCAAAAGTGGTATTCTTCCCACAAGCGGATCCCAACTTCGTATACGTTTATGCTACATTACCTGTAGGCACAAAGCCTGCTGCCACCGACTCTGTAGCCAAAATCATTGAAGGCCGAGTTTATGGTGTTCTAGGTGACAACAACCCGCTTGTGAAGTCCGTCATCACCAACGTAGCGGTTGGAGCAAATGAGGCGCAAGATGATCGTGCGAGCTATCCCAACAAAGCAAAAGTTGGTGTCGCTTTTGTAAAATTCGCCGAACGTAACGGACAAAGCACCGCTATATATCTCGAAAAAATTCGCGAAGCAGTAAGAGGAATTCCGGGTGTAGAAATTTCTGTAGACCAAGAGCAAAACGGTCCTCCTGTCGCAAAACCAATCAATATCGAAATCAGCGGAGAAAACTTCGAGGAACTAATCACCACATCTGTAGAATTGAAGAGATATCTCGACTCTCTTTCGATCGATGGCGTTGAAGAATTGAAGTCAGACCTTCAGCTCAATAAACCTGAAGTAAAAATTGACATCGACCGTGAGCGCGCCAACAGAGAGGGAATAAGTACCGCACAAATCGGTATGGCCTTACGCAATGCTGTATTTGGCGCCGAAGTATCGCGATTCCGTGATGACAACGACGACTATCCAATAATGGTGCGTTTCCAAGAAGATCAAAGAAACAATATTGAGGAGTTAAAGAATCTTATCATCACCTATCGTGATATGAACATGGGTGGAATGGTGCGTCAAATTCCGCTCTCTTCTGTTGCAGAGGTAAAATATACCAGTACGTACGCAGCTATCAAACGCAAAAACCAAAAACGCGTTATTACGCTTGCTTCAAACGTTCTTTCAGATTTCAACCCGAATGAGGTTGTTGCCAATATTCAGCGCGAAATTGATAACTTCAATCGCTACCCTGAAACTGTAGCCATCAATATGACGGGAGAACAAGAAGAGCAAGCTGAAACAGCGAGCTTCCTCGGTTTTGCGGGATTGCTTGCCCTCGCGCTTATCGTGCTCATCTTGATATTGCAATTCAACTCTATTGGCAGAACCGTCATTATTCTATCTGAAATTGTGTTCAGTATTATCGGTGTATTGATGGGACTTGCAATTTTCAACATGGAAATATCCATTGTCATGACCGGTGTGGGTATTGTTGCGCTCGCTGGTATTGTTGTTCGCAATGGTATTCTTCTCGTTGAGTTCATGGACATTCTGAGAGCTCAGGGCTATTCTCTGCACGATGCCATCGTAGAAGCTGGCCGCGTGCGTATGACACCAGTGTTGCTTACTGCTACCGCCACCATTTTAGGTATGATTCCACTTGCTATTGGATTTAATATCGACTTCGTAACGATGTTTACAGAGCTTGATCCAAAAATCTATTTCGGTGGTGACAACGTAGCATTCTGGGGCCCTCTTGCTTGGACAATCGTGTTTGGTCTAGCATTCGCAACTTTCATCACACTCATCATTGTGCCTGTGATGTATGAAATGTCTGAACAAACAAAAGCTCGATTGAACCGCGCACTCAAGAGAAATACAGACACTCATGAATAATCACGCTAGAGCGATAACGATTGCTCTTTTTTCATAGTAGTTCCGTTAGTTCTTTAACGGATATTTTGGTTAAGGTTTAGATGACAACCCCGACGCATGTCGGGGTTGTTATTTTTAGTCCATTTGCGCTCGTGCCTTATCACGATAAAAACTATTAGAATGCGCGATAATTTCAAAATACTCCCTCGCCAACTTTTCCTCTCCTTTATTTAAATAACACATCGCGATATAAAAATCCTGCTCCTGATCAAATAAATCATTTTCAAAAGTCACTGACTCTCCAAAATGATAGAGCGCCACATCATAGTTTTCCTTTTGATAATAGCACATTCCAAGATAAAAATTCAAATTCACATCTTTAGGAAACTTCTTTGAAAGCGCCTCTAGTTTCAAAATCGCGGCATCGTACAGTCCTTCGGAATAATTCACTATCGCCTTATCCAACTGATCTTTCAAATCTATCAAATGCCCTCCAAATTCTTGAGCCGCACCTTCCTTTTCCCTCCTGTTTTCAAACTCTGCAGGCACACCTCCTAGCTTTGGCACCTCCAGCGAATGATGGCGAGTGTATTCATGATCACTCAACATATAGCCTTCTACAAAACGAATTTTATTTCCCGAGCCTTGATATCTCTTTGAAAAACCCTCTCTAAGTCTTGCCTCCTGCTCTTTATGTATGAATACACTATCTGGCTCATAAATGAAAACCCTTTCTATAGCTTGCGGTGGCATTGGCTGAGCTATTGGTTTCTCTGGTCCTAATAATTTCCGTCTTGGTAAAACCGCAGACTTCTCTCTTTTCGATTCTATTTTTATTATTGAAGAAACTTCTACTTCACTAACTGATGACGCGACCGCTCTTTGTGAAATTACTAAAGCTGATTTTTGATGAAAATACAATCCTCCCAACGAAAGAACTATTATTACAGAGCCGCCAACAAAAATTCTTTTAAGCCAAATTGAAAATAATAATTTATATCCCTCGAGCGCATCCGCAATCAATTCATATTGCCTAGAAAGCACTTCAATCTCTGCCTTTCTACGCTTACTCATCAAACCTGTGGTGTATAAGCGCATCTCAGTGTCTGTTGGAAAAGTTATGTGGTCGCTTGCTTTCATTTTTTGGTTAAAAGATTTTTCATGTTTCTCTTTCCATTTTGTATGTGCGACTTGACCTCGTCCTGAGAGTAACCGCTTATTAATCCAACTTCTTTATACGATTTATTCTCCAGATAAAAGAGCCTCAAGCACAGTTGCTGCGCCCTGTTTAGTAGGGTTAGTTTTTTTTCCATCTGTTGAATATCCTCTTCTCTATTCAAGACCTCATCTTCAATCGATAAGATTTCATTGCTCAAGGGCACCACTTTATGTTGATGTCTAAGGCTCATAAGACTCGTGTTTTTAACCACCACTCCAATCCACGACGCAAATTTTTCTATTCGGTAGTCAATTGGTAGCTCGATGATTTTCTGCATCACTTGCTGTTCAATGTCCTTCGCACACTCCTTGTCTTTCACGTACTTCATGGCGGCCGCTCGAATCAAATGACTATAGCGCTTCCACAACTCATGCAGGCAGCGGTCGTTTTGCTCGGCTTTGTAACGAACAAACAACTCTTCGTCTGATATGTGTTGTAGTTGCGCCATAGAAATTGACTGCAATGCTTGAATTAATCTTCAAGTACGATAGGATTTTTCATTCTTGATAATTTTTCATAGTAATCTTCAAGGTAACTTTTCGTTTCTATCACGATTACTCCGCCCGTAGTATCCCCATATTTTGCTGGCAATCCTCCCGTATATATAGACATACTGCTGATTCCGCTCGACGGAATATTCGGCACATTTTCACGAATTTTTACCCCGTCTATCAAATAAATCACAGAGCCCGATCGACTACCCCTGAAGTACAATTCTTCTCCATCGGCACTTGCTTTTACATCCGAGCTCAGCGAGATAATCATTTTTTTCAAGTCACCTCCGTTCGAAGACGACATTTGATTGAGCTCTTTCGAACGAATAGTCAATACGTTGCCGCCATTTCGATCAATTAATGGGTCTTTGAATATATCTATCACTATAACAAGGCTCGAGTCACTTTGAAACTCCAACATTGTTTTAGGCAACGTGGTAATCTTATCTGGATTCACCAATACGCCTTGATAAATCCTAGATTGCATTCCCACCATTCGCATTTCTACGGTATAAGTACCTGGAACCAGAGGTTTTACGCGAAATCGTCCCGCGCTATCGCTCGCTGCGCCGTTTACCGTCATCCCATTATCCACTTTCACCACGACTCCTTCCAGAGGAACCCCCTCGCTATCAAAGACTCTTCCGTGGATTTCCCCGTTCGAATTCTGAGAAAGGCCTGCGATTACTAAGAAAATGTTGAGTGCAACGATAAAAAATGTTCTTTTCATAATTATTGATTTCTTAAAAGATGCCCCTCCTCCCGTTTTTCCACATCTTAACACATCTTTTTTTTTCAAGTCTGATTAATCACTAATTTTGCGCCCTCTTATGAGCGATGCCATAAAGCACGAGTGCGGAATTGCACTCCTCCGATTGAAGAAACCTCTTCAGTTTTACTCCGAGAAATACGGAACTCCCTTTTACGGCCTCAACAAAATGTATCTCCTTATGGAAAAGGAGCACAACAGAGGTCAGGACGGCGCTGGACTTGCCAATATCAAGCTAGATCCCACCCCAGGAAAAAAGTATATCAGCAGAATTCGATCTAATGACCAACAGCCCATCAAGGATGTGTTCGCTAAAGTCATGGGCCGCTTTGCAGAGCTTGAAAAACACAACCCTGACGCCCTCAAGGATCCGCAATTCTTAAAAGACAATTATGCATTCACTGGTGAGCTCTTTCTCGGCCACCTTCGATATGGCACATTTGGTGGTAATTCCATCGAAAATTGCCATCCATTTCTTCGTCAAAACAATTGGATGACCCGCAATCTTGTTGTTGCTGGTAACTTCAATCTAACTAACGTAGATGAGCTCTTCGGCCTTCTCGTTGAATTAGGCCAGCATCCAAAAGAAAAAACCGATACTGTCACCGTAATGGAAAAAATCGGACATTTCTTGGATGAGGAAAATCAAGTCTTGTTTGATCAGTACAAAGCACTTGGATACTCAAATCAACAAATCACTGAATTGATAGGCCAACATCTCGATGTGCAGCGCGTTCTCACGCGTGCCTCAAGAGAATTTGACGGTGGATATGCCATGTGCGGACTGATAGGCCACGGCGATGCTTTCGTACTTCGAGACCCCAACGGCATCCGCCCAGCGTACTGGTATGAAGACGACGAAATCTGCGTAGTCGCCTCTGAAAGACCACCCATTCAAACCGCTTTCAACGTTCCTGCTGAAAGCATTCAAGAACTTGAACCCGGGCACGCTTACATCATCAAAAAAGATGGTAGATCATCGATAAAAAAAGTACGCGAACCACAAACAAAACTGAGCTGTACTTTTGAAAGAATTTACTTCTCACGAGGAAACGACAAGGATATATACAAAGAACGTCAAAACTTAGGTAAAAACGTAGTGCCTCTCGTTCTCAAATCTGTCAACTACGATCTAGAAAATACGGTCTTTTCATTCATTCCTAATACCGCAGAAACAGCTTTTTATGGAATGATAAAGGCCCTCGAAGATTATCTCAACGATCGTAAAATCGAGCAGCTCGCTAGCATTGGTGCAGACTGGTCTAAAGAAAAAGTAGAGGCCATCATTCGCCAACGTGCGCGAATCGAAAAAATAGCCATCAAAGACGCCAAACTTCGCACTTTCATTACTCAAGATAGCGCCCGCGACGAAATGGTAGCCCATGTCTATGATGTTACGCACGGCGCAGTAAAGCGCGGGGTGGACAACCTCGCTGTCATCGACGATTCAATCGTTCGCGGCACAACGCTCAAAAAATCAATCATTAAAATGTTGGACCGTCTTGGTCCTAAAAAAATACTCATCGTCTCTTCTGCGCCTCAAATCCGATATCCCGACTGTTATGGTATCGATATGGCCCGGCTCGGCGACTTCATCGCTTTTCAGGCAGCTATTGCCCTCCTCAAAGAACAAGGAAAAGAAAGTATTATTGATGTGGTTTACCGCAAGTGTAAAGACCAACAAGACGCTCCAAAAGAAACGGTGAAAAACTACGTGAAAGAAATCTACGAGCCTTTCACCAACGAACAGATCTCCGCTAAAATCGCAGAACTCGTTACTCCTTCAGATATCGCTGCAAAGGTAGAGGTCATCTTCCAAACCGTAGAAGGATTGCACGACGCTTGCCCCAATCACAAAGGCGATTGGTATTTCACCGGTAACTACCCAACTCCCGGCGGCAACATGGTCGTAAACAAAGCCTTCATCAACTACGTCGAAGGCAGCAACGAAAGAGCTTACTAATATTTTTTTTAATAAAAAACAAAAAAGGCCGCGTCCCCGCGGCCCTTTTTATATTCTATTTCTGAATTCACAATTCGAAATTCCAAACTCCAAATTCTTGTTCTTGTTCTCGTTCTTACCGCGCCCCTTTGGGGTTCTACTTCTGAACCACCACTTGATGATGTTCTACTCCTGTGCTGTTAAGTACTTCAATCATATAAGTACCTGCAGCAAGTCCGCTCAAATCAAGCGTTTGAACTGCTCCTTTCGACAATTCATATTGTGCAGAAACAACAACTTGGCCTGTCGCATTCAACACCCGAACGTTCATTCGGTCGCTTGCGCCACCATTCATCAAATTAATCATACCATTCGTCGGGTTAGGATAAACACGAATCAGTCCGTTGTTAAGCTCTGTCAATCCATCAATATCATCAGGGCAAGCATAGCTCATAAGCGGGGATACAATCAAACACGCATTGGTTTGAGATGATACTGCGGTTATGATTACATCTTCTCCATTAGGGAACGGACCTACTTCAATTGTTCCAAGGAAGTTTACTAAATACTGCTCTTGATTGAATGTGTTGGTTACAATATAAGGAGCGGAGTTGCCCAAGCCACTCACGGTCATCGTCACATAGAAGTTCTCTTCATCACCGTTCACGCAATGCTCTTCAAATGCGATAGATGGAAGCACACATTCTTCGATACATGATCCATCATCTTGCGTTGCTACAGGGTTGTAGTTCAGTGCTGATGGGTCTGTACATCCAAGGATTTCTTCATAGAAACATGTTCCGTTGTCAATTGTCGCTGCTGGATTGTAATTGGATGCTGTTGGATCTGTACAACCAGCACATGTCAAATACTCGCAGCTACCGTTGTCAAACTGAGCAGTTTCATTATAATTACATGCTTCTGGATCTAGACATCCAAACTGTGAGCTATACACACACGATCCATTATTGATGGTCGCATCAGGATTGTAGTTGAGTGCTGTCTCGTCTGTACATCCCAATACCTCTTCGATACAACCGTTATTTGGGGGAAGATTACCTTCACATACTCCATAAACATCAAGAGTTGGAGTGCCTTCGATATCACCGCAGTCATATCCCCAAGTGGCACAGTTGAAGTTAACTGGCTGTCCAACCCAATCGTACTCGCCTACATCTGCAAAGTCATCGCCCAACCAAGCAAGTACACCAATGGTGTGTGAAGTTCCTTCACAGTCGCATATGGTAATTTCATTATTGCAGTCGCCTGTTGTGAAGTTAACTACTTGTGAAACGCTACCATTGTCTAGTGTATAAAAGAAGCTATAGGTTGTATTCGGAGTAAAGTTGAAGAATGTCTCTATTGCTCCGCTTGTTACCACTCCTTCTGATGGGAATTCAAAATAATCAACCCCATTTTCTGAGATAGAGATAGAGGCTACTGAGCACGCTCCGTCAAAGATCATTTCCAATTCGAGTGATGGCAATAGTCCATCAACACCAGCGTCATAGCAAGGGCCTTGCGATACGTTCAACTGTAAATTTGAACAAACCTCTCCACCCACGCAGAACTCTTGCGTGTAAGAACTTCCGAATGCTGCTGGGCCCTCAACAAGAATACCCGAAGCATCAGTAATAGAAAAATAACCATCAAAATCACATGTCTCATAGCTCAATCCATCACCAGCCGCATCTAGAATCGTAAACGTATAGCAACCTGCGTCCAAACACAATGGCTGCGTCAAAGTGCCATACTCAAGAGTCAACGCGCCTTCGGCGATGCTATAAATTAACTCTCCCTCTGCATTCGTAATAAATACCGATGTTTCAGTTGGGAAACAATCCGCTCCAAAATCAAATACAACCTCGTTTGCACATGGTACATCAGCACAACCATTACCAGGAGGCAAGTTGCCAGAGCATACACCAAATAAGTCGAGGGTAATTCCTAAACCTTCATCATCACAGTCAAATCCCCATGTGGCGCAATTAAAATCAACAGGGGTTTCACCATTCCAAAAGAAAGTACCGTCGTCGAATGACCCATCTCCCAACCAAAGCAATGCCGCTGCTGGCAGAACATTGCCCGCGCAGTCACAGATAGTTCCTCCAAGTCCACATTCTTCTGCAGTGAATGTCACTACGTTAGATAGCGTTCCATTTCCTAATTCAAAATAAACAGAAAACTCTTCTGCAGGAATCAAATAGAATAACTCTTCTGAACCAGGCAACAAACCTGTACCAGAAACATCCAAAGCCTGATAAGGACTTCCAGAAGTAGAATAGAATATTGTGGACACACCGCAAGTACCTGTATAATCAAATGTGAATGTAGCGGTAGCATAAGTTGCTGTGCCCACTGTCAAACACTCTCCCGCTGTCACAGATAGAGCAGCGTTGCCACAATTATCCACACAAGTTTGAGTGGTAAAGCTATAGGTCGGCGATATACTGTTGTCGCTCAACTCATAGTAATAAGAATAGCTCGCTCCGGGAGTTAAATCTGTTAGATTGTAGTTATCTCCCAACGGATTCAAAGCAAGAAAGCTCAAATCAATTGGAACGAATCCAGTATTGTTTTCATTTAACCAAATCGTAGTGAGCGCGCACGCATCACTAAAAGAAACTTCCATGTTGTAGGTCGCTAAACCTCCAACACATTGCAAAAAGCTCTCTCCTGCAGTTAAAACCTCACAAGTAGCTCCACCTTCTATGCAAAAACTGTTTACTGCAAAATCGCCGTAATTGGGATCTCCCTGCACCAAAATGTTTAGAGCTTGATCCACCACACCATAATATCCAACAAGGTTACACGTGGTGCCAACTGGGTTCAACCCGTCACCAAATGAGTCTAGAATTTCCAGCTCGTAACATCCCGGCTCCAAATAGAGTACTGTAGTATATGCTACTTGAGTTGTAGCTCCGAACGGAATCGACCCGAGTGGCGCAGAATACACAAGTAAGCCCATGCCGTCATAAAGATTCCAACTTATTTCATCTCCATAACAATCTGGTGAAATAACAATATAAACTGGCTGCGAATTTGCCGAACCACAATCAGTCAATGTTATTGCCGCGGAGTCAGTGAAGGTTCCGTCGCTCAATTCTGCAAACATCTCGTATGATCCAAAAGACAGAGCACCTGTAAATGACAAAGCGTCTCCATTCACTACAGTAATTGGATACTCGTCAAAAGGACCTCCGTTTTCAGAAACATAAAGAGTAGTGAAGTCACACGTTCCGCCACCAGTGAAGGTAATATCTATTGAAAGCGCTCCGTTTTCACATGCGCCTTGAGTCAGACCTATATATCCTGGGTCGCATGCGCCGCCACCAGGCTCGCTTACCAAAGTCACTTCCAACGGCGCGCAAACTTGGTTGGTTTGACAATTGTAAACATTCAATTGAACTCTCGCTACGCCTGTAAAGGTGCTGACCCATGTAATGTCAGAAGCTCCGTTTCCGCAAGCAGAGCCATCATCGTCATAATCCAACAACGCTCCAGTCGCATTATTGCGAAGTGTAAGTTGTGTGTCATAAGAAGCTCCACACGTATTGAAGTTATAGGTATTACCCGCCACTACAGATACGGTGTAATACTCTCCACCGTACGCACAACCGGTAGCTGCTGCATTTGTCAGACCAACACCAATGGGCGTAAGATCATCGTAAAACACACCATTGTTAGCACATTGTGCCATGGCTTCTTGTGAGGCTATGCCAATAAACACAGCCAAAAAGAAAAGTCTAATTTTAGTAAAGGTTTGGTTCATAACGTGATATTAAAATAGAGGGCAAATATAGCCCTCCTCGCTGAAAGACCCTTTTTCATACAGTTATATTTTCAACAACTCACAGCACCGAGAACTTCCTAAGGAATTTCTGGTTTCCATTATCCTCTCTCTTATTACATTTGACACCGAATCGTGGCAATCATTGACGACATACAAGCTCCTATTAAGTCTGAAATGCTTCAGTTTGAAGAGTATTTCAGGAAAGCCATGAAAAGCAATAACGGCCTTCTCGACAAAATCTCACATTACATCATCAAGAGAAAAGGCAAGCAAATGCGGCCGATGTTTGTGTTTTTGTCAAGTAAATTAAACGGAGGAGTCACTCAATCTACCTACAACGCAGCATCACTCATTGAGCTTTTGCACACCGCCACCCTCGTGCATGATGATGTAGTAGACGACGCCCAAACCAGAAGAGGTTTCTTTTCTATCAATGCGCTTTGGAAAAATAAAATCGCTGTACTCGTCGGCGACTACCTCCTCTCTCGTGGACTTTTACTCAGTGTGGACAATAATGAGTTCGACCTCCTCCGCGTAGTAAGCACCGCAGTTAAAGAAATGAGTGAAGGAGAACTATTGCAACAAGAAAAGTCTAGGCTCTTAAATATTACAGAAGAAGTTTATTATAAAATAATCACCCAAAAAACAGCATCTCTTATTGCCGCCTGTTGCGCTGCCGGAGCAATCGCCTCCAAAGCTTCAGATGAAGATATCAAAAAGATGCATGAGTTCGGTATCAACGTAGGGATGGCTTTTCAAATAAAAGACGACCTATTCGATTATGGATTCGGTAAAGACATCGGAAAACCAACGGGTATCGATATTCAAGAAAAAAAGATGACCCTCCCACTCATCTTCACCTTGAAAAATTCAGATAAGTCAAAACAACGGGAACTCATCAATATTGTCAAGAATCACAATACCAACCAAGCAAAGGTGAAAAGCCTGCTCGACACCGTAATCAAATCGGGAGGTATCGAGTATGCAATGAAAAAAATGGAAGAATTTAGAAACAATGCCATTCAGATTCTGCATACCTTTCCTCCAAATGATGCGCGTGTATCATTAGAAAAATTGGTTCACTACACGATTGACAGGGATAAATAATATGAGGTACTTTTTTATCGCTTTGCTTGCGCTCTCATTCGCAGCATGTAAAGAAAACAAGCCACACTCAGAGGTTGGCATTCAACTCCCACCAAACGTCATCGAAAACGTGGAGTTGAGGTATGCCCCTGATAAATCTGGAAAAGAGAAAGTAAAAAAAGCCGTCTATATCGATACTACTTCAAACGAAAAAGTTGCTGAACGTCACTTCTACGAATCTCAAAAAATTTATATCGAAAACTTATTCAAAAGCGGGCGCAAAAACGGGCCGTCCATGGCTTTTAGAGACTCTACTGGAAAACCATGGAGTATGCACACCTACACCAACGACACACTCGATGGGCCTTACAAGGTATGGCATGAAAACGGATTTTTGAGACTAGAGGGCCAATACAAAATGGGTAAAAAAATCGGAAACTGGAGATTCTTCGACAATACTGGTCAGGTCGTCAAAGAAATAAACTTCGATGACCCCGCAAATCAAAACATACCCGGTCTCTAACATCCATTTGTTGGCATCAATTCTGACAACCTTCATATACGTGCATTTTTCAAAAGTAATTTGCAACTATGTGGAGAATACTCTTCTTGATCCTAATATCATTAACTAGCGCCCAATGCTTGGCCCAGTCTAAAGCCAAGTTAAGCGCAGTCGATTACATCGAAATTTGGAAAGATGAAGCCATCTATCAAATGGTCGCTCATAAAATCCCCGCGAGCATTACCCTTGCTCAAGGCCTTCTCGAAAGCGGAAATGGAAACAGTCGACTAGCTGTAGACGGAAACAATCATTTCGGAATCAAATGCCACTCTGATTGGACCGGCGCAAAAATTCATGAGGACGATGAAACAAATAATGAATGCTTTCGAAAATATAAATCAGCCTCAGAATCTTTCGAAGACCATTCCCTTTTCCTTCAAAAAAAACGATACCAACCCCTCTTCCAATTAGACATCGACGACTACAAAGGCTGGGCAAAAGGACTCAAGGAGTGCGGATACGCCACCAATCCAAAGTATGCGCAATTGCTCATTAACCTCATTGAGCAATACGAACTTCAACAATATGATAAAATTGGACTTCAACACATCCGAAAAAACACGGTCCCCGAACGACCTCATGGCCAAAAGCACAAACCAATACTTTCTAACCAAGAGAAAAAACCAAAACAGCGCAATCAACACGAGGGGCGCACAGAAATATCCATTGGTAATAGTAGAGCTGTAAACATCAGCGCTAATAGAATTAAATATGTCATCGCAAAAAAAGGAGACACCGCCGAGTCTATTGCAAGCGAGCTAGATATGGCTCCTTGGCAAATCAAGAAATACAACGATCTCGATGCAAACCAAATACTCGAAGATGGCGAAATCATTTATCTGCAGCCAAAACGAAACCGCGCTAGTGAGTCGGCGCACACAGTGTTAGAAGGTGAAACACTAAAAAATATCTCCCAAAAATATGGCGTGAAAATCAAAAAACTCCGTCAGCGAAATGGCATTGAGCAAGGTCAAGAGCCAAAACCAGGAACGAGACTTAAGTTAAAATAAAAAGGCTCCTCATAGAGGAGCCTTTATTCTTGTTGCCCGAGCTGGATTCGAACCAACACAAACTGAACCAAAATCAGTTGTCCTGCCATTAGACGATCGGGCAAAAGCGGGTGCAAAATAAATGCATTCTTTTCAAGTATGCAAAACTTTTCTCTATCATACCTTCGCTTTCTCAATAAATATATTCTTTTTTGATGGAAAAGATTCTCAATTATATAGGCGGAAAGCTTCTAGAACCCCAGTCAAATCAATACATTGACAACTATGAACCCGCCACAGGAAGCGTCTACTCACAAATTCCTAACTCTGATGAAAAAGATGTAGCCGCTGCCATTGAGGCCGCAAAAAATGCATTCCCCGGGTGGTCAAACACGCCGGCAACCACCCGATCGGCCATCATGATTCGTATCGCCGATCTCATCGCCGCCAATTTAGACGCACTCGCTGCAGCGGAATCTAAGGATAATGGTAAGCCCATTTCTTTAGCCAAATCTGTAGATATCCCGCGTGCAGAATCCAACATTCGCTTTTTCGCTACAGCTATTCTTCACTTTGCTTCCGAAGCCCACATCATGGAGAATAGCGCTATCAACTACACCAACCGAAAGCCAATTGGCGTTGTAGGGTGCATTTCTCCTTGGAACCTTCCTCTCTACCTTTTTACCTGGAAAATCGCCCCAGCCATTGCCGCTGGTAACTGCGTTGTTGCCAAGCCTTCAGAAATAACTCCTTATACAGCGTTTCTCTTTTCTCAACTATGCATTGAGGCTGGTCTCCCTGAAGGTGTGCTAAACATCGTGCATGGACTTGGTGCAAACACCGGTAATGCCATCGTTAGCCATAAGAGTGTCAAAGCCATTTCATTTACGGGCGGCACTGCTACAGGAGCTCACATCGCTTCCATAGCCGCGCCAATGTTCAAAAAACTATCGCTCGAACTCGGTGGTAAAAACCCAAATATCATATTCGCAGATTGCGACTTCGACAAAATGATTAGCACAACTGTGCGCTCATCTTTCAGCAATCAAGGCCAGATTTGCCTTTGTGGCTCTAGGATTTTAGTGGAAAAATCTATTTATGAGAAATTTAAAAATGCATTCGTAGAAAAGGTCAAGAAAATGACCGTTGGAGACCCTTCAGATCCTGAAACCAAAATGGGAGCTGTAGTCAGTGAAGCCCACATGAATAAAGTGCTTTCATACATTGAGCTAGCCAAACAAGAAGGAGGTAAGATTCTCACTGGCGGACAACGTATATTCTTGGAAGGCAAAAACAAAAATGGTTATTTCATTCCGCCAACTATAATTGAAGGCTTGGATGAAAACTGTCGAACAAACAAAGAAGAAATATTCGGGCCTGTCGTTACAATCGCTCCTTTTGATAGCGAAACTGAAGCGATTAGAATTGCAAATAGCACTGAATATGGCTTAGCAGCAACTATTTGGACAAGCAACCTAAACACAGCGCATAGAGCAGCTGCTAATATTGAGTCGGGAATCGTATGGGTGAACACCTGGCTCTTAAGAGACTTGAGAACACCTTTCGGTGGAGTTAAAAACTCCGGTGTAGGACGTGAGGGAGGATTTGAAGCTTTAAAGTTTTTTACAGAACCACAAAATGTCTGCATCGAGCTCTAACGCTCGTCAGTTGACTTATATCCATTCGTGAAAAACCAACCAAACCAACGGTTGAAACGCTCCTCTGCCAAGCGCAATTTATCTGCTATATTGAATAGGGTCTTCATGTTGTCTGTTATAAAGTCGTTAACTCATACTCCCTACCTTAAGTTGTACAGTAATAAAAAATTTAACGTTCATTATTACATTTCTATCATGTCTAATCTTACGATCATATTCTAATTAAGTTCGCAATCCAAAGTCAACAAAAACCATATTTTATATCCCACGTGAGATCAAGAAAGAAAATAATTCAACGCGATGGTGCCTTCTACAGAGACAAACAAGAAGCTCTCGATTACCTCATTCAATTAGAAAAAGAAAAAAAACAAATTCATGGTGTCGAAATCGTCGTACTCACCGATTTGACCGTGGAAACAGATATGTACAAGACGTTGTGGTTTACCTCCCAAAAAGATGTTTACGAAATTTCTCGTGTTTTTATAACCGAAAAAATGGGCGGAAAGTGGAACTATATGGAGTTTAAGCTCTAATTGGAGTTATTATAGGGCTCGTGTTTAAAACTCCATGATAGGCATGTTCAAACCAATTTGAAACTAAAGCAATTTAGTGACGTATATTTTGTTAACATTTTGCTCACGCTTTTTCGATGAGAAAAGTGTTATCATCGCACCGTAGTTTTTAAACCAGCAAGGAAATCAGGAAATCATGAAGAGGATTGTATTATCACTATTCGCTTTTGCCGCCGCATTTGGCGCATCAGCCACCACCACCCTTCAAAATGACACATTAACCCCTGGCTCTCAGGACTTGAAAATAGCCCCTGATGATCCTGCTATTATGGCTATTGACCGTGTACTTACGGCCAATTACCTCAATCACTTTTGCTTTTCAGCAGACTCCAAGGTCCTTAATGCCTACGGATATTCTGCAGAGCAAGTGCCCACATTTTCTCCAGAAATCACGGCACAGCGCCTCAAAGTAATCGATAAAGAAACTCCTTTCGACCTTGTTTACAACGGTACCGTTCAAGGTTTTATCGACCTCTACGCCGTTCGCAGAAGAGACATCACAACCAAGGTGCTTGGAATGTCGCAGCTCTACTTCCCAATGTTTGAAGAAGCATTGGCAAAGCATGGTATTCCTCAAGAGATGAAGTATCTCGCCGTAATTGAGTCAGCTCTCAATCCTTCTGCCATTTCTCCTGCTGGTGCTGGAGGTCTATGGCAGTTCATGGTGGGAACAGGTAAAATGTATGGCCTCGAAGTAAACAGCTATCAAGATGACCGCTTCGACCCAATCAAATCAACAGAGGCCGCGTGCAAATACCTCAAATTCCTTTACAACACTTTCGGAGATTGGCAACTTGCCCTCGCTGCATATAATAGCGGCCCTGGCAACGTAAACAAAGCTATTCGCCGCGCAGGAGGTAAAAGAGATTTCTGGGAAATCAAAAACTTCTTGCCCAAAGAAACTCAAGGTTATGTTCCCGCTTTCATCGCCGTAAACTATGTGATGAATTATGCCGCTGAACACAACCTGTACGCAAAACAGCCAATCGCAACCTACTTCGAAGTAGACACTGTGGTAGTAAACCAACGTATCGACTTCAACGCACTTTCTCGTGTAATCGGAATGAGCGTAGAAGAAATTGCCTTCCTTAATCCGACATACAAACTCAAGGAAATTCCTGACAATGGTAGAAAGCACTACGTTTATTTCCCAATTGCTAAGGCTGGACTATTTATCGCCAATGAAGAGTTGGTATATGAGCAGAGCCGTATTAAGGTTGTGGAACCAGAGCCTGTGCTTGCGGCAAATACACCTGCTGCTTCTCAAGCTGCACCCGCTTCAGAAAACGCAATAAAGAAAACCGTTTGGGAAAATCAATGGAAAACACATAGCGTAAGACGCGGTGAATCGCTTGGAAAAATCGCAGATAAATACGATGTATCACTAGCAGAACTAAAAAAGTGGAATAAAATCAAGGGTTCTAAGGTTGTACCTGGTCAAAAACTAAAAGTACAAACACGTGTTAAAAAGACTATCCTCGTTGAAAATACAGAGGAAAACGTAGCTCAAAGCAACGAACAAGAAAAAGAAGTAACGCCGCAGCAAGAAGAAGAGCGCAGCCCCGAAGCTATTGCCGCTGCTGAACAAGAAAAAACAGAAAGGCCAGCTACTCCAAAAAATAGTACTCCAAAGTACAAGTACTACACCGTGCAGCCTGGCGATACCCTTTGGAAAATTGCCAACAAACATGATGGCGTTTCTATGGACCAAATTAAAACACTTAACAAAGGCTTGAAGGAAAATAAACTGGCCGTTGGACAAAAAATTAAAATCAAACAAATAAATTAATGAAAATCGAAGCGGGAAAGGCCGTTGAGGTGCACTACACCTTGCACGTAGAAGGTCCAGAAGGAGAAATTGTAGAACAAACTTTCGGTGGTGAGCCTTTGAGCTTCGTATTCCGTGAGGATCAAATGCTTCAAAAATTTGAAGACGCGCTCGAAGGATTGTCTGCCGGAGATAAATTCAAAGTAGCAATCGCCTGCGCTGACGCCTACGGTCAAGAAGATGAAGAATTCTTTATGGAATTCCCAAAGAGCGAATTCATTGATGAAAGCGGTGAATTTGATGAAGAACTATTCGCAGAAGGCGAAGTAGTTCCAATGCAAACTCCTGACGGACACACTGTCCAAGGCGTTATTGCGGAGGTCAAATTAAACTCGATTATCATTGATTTCAATCATCCGCTTGCTGGTGAGGACCTTTATTTTGAAGGCGAGGTCGTTTCCGTTCAATAATCTTTGAATATCTTTTGTTGAAAAAGCATACCGAAAGGGCTCTCAACTTTGAGAGCCCTTTTATTTTTTTGTAACCAAATCACCATCACTGTGAGAAAGAGTCTTTTTAAAACCGGCGGAAGCACCATTTCATCATTCTCAACTGTTGTAGGCATCACCCTTGTGCTCACGATGGTTGGCGCCCTTTTTATCTTTCTCCTAGTGGCTAAGGCGGTGACAGCTCACTTCAACGAGCAGCTTACCGTTCAGGTATTTATAAAAGAAGGCACTCCAGAAGATGAAATACTTCATTTCAAAAAACAATTAGAAATTGCCGATTTCACAGGTGAAATTCAATACGTTTCCGCAGACCAAGCAGCCCAAATCATGCAAGAAGAAATAGGTGAAGAGTTCGTGGACTTTTTGGGCTACAATCCCCTTCTCCCTTCACTGGATATTAAAATTGATCCTTCGTATAGCTCTATAGACTCGCTTCAATTCAAGTTTGATGAGCTCGCTCAATTGCCCATGATAGATAGCATCGAGTATCAAAAAGATCTTTTGCAAAATATCAATGAAAACATTGGCAAATGGGGCCTTGGGCTGCTGGTGTTGGGAATCCTCTTTTTAATCATCGCGGTAGTTCTAATCGTAAACACAATAGAGCTCGCCATTTTCTCTCAACGATTCATTATCAAATCGATGCAACTCGTTGGCGCCACTCACTGGTTTATTCAAAAACCATTTATGAAGAAAGCCCTGCGCTATGGTCTCGTCTCTGCCCTTCTCGCACTTGTGGTCATTAGTGCTATTCTGTTCTACTTTAAGGCTGAATTGGTAGACGTAATCAACATTCTCACGGACAACTTTAGATTTGTCTGGCTCATTGCAGGTATCTTCGTCTCTGGGGCTTTGGTGTCTTTGCTCGCAACCGCTTATGCCGTTCGCAGATTCGTAAAAATCGCTCAAACCGATTTGTACTAAACCGTTCATTCAAGATTTCTGCCCGTTTGCCTCAAATTCAAGGCATTTCTCCATGTTTTAGAGAAAGTTAAACCTTAAGAATCCGATATTCGAGTTCGGAAGCCAATTTTTTATTAGAACAACAACGATTGTTTGACATACCGTAATGGAAGATTTATTATGTTTGGCGCCCGTTGAACCTAAGTAGTAGTTTTGTTATAACCAAACAAAGAATTAATACCTGTTTAGCACAAATCAAAATCAATCTATAATTCTGTAACAACCATTTAAATTAAAACGTGTTATGAGCAAACAGCAACAGCAGTCAGGAAGTGATTTCAGCTCGATCTTCCCCTACTTCGCGATTCCATTAGCCCTCGTTATCGGCGTCGCGCTTTACGTTTTTGTATTAGGTAACCCTGCCAACTTCGAAGGTGGTGACCCAATCAAAGGCCATCCACTAAACGTTCTTGGAACGGTTCACAAAGGTGGTATTATCGTATCAGCACTTATCACTGTAAACTTGGTGGTATTGATTTTCGCAGTAGAGCGCTTCATCAGCCTCAACAAGGCTAGAGGAAAAGGTAGCGTAGAAAAGTTCATCCGCGACATTCGCGCTAAACTCAACAACAACGAAATCGACGGCGCTATTGCCGCTTGTGACAAGCAAAAAGGATCGGTTGCTGCTGTGTTGCGCGCTGGTTTAACAAAGTATAAGTCAGTTCAAAAAGAAGAAGGCCTTGACAAAGAAGCAAAAGTAACTGCCATTAAGCAAGAACTTGAAGAAGCTACTTCACTTGAGCTTCCAATGCTTTCTAAGAACCTTGTAATTCTTTCTTCTTGTGCATCACTCGGAGTACTTGTTGGTCTTTTGGGTACTGTACGCGGTATGATTTCGTCATTCGAAGCAATGGCAACCGCTGGTGCTCCAGACGCTACAGCTCTTTCACTCGGTATCTCTGAGGCCTTGATCAATACCTTCCTCGGTATCTTGGCTTCTGCGTTAGCGATCATTTTCTTCAACTTCTATAGCACTCGTATCGACGGCCTTACTTACGGAATCGATGAGGCAGGTTTCTCTGTAGCTCAAACATTTGCTGCTAAGCACTAATTCATTTCTTTTAAACCAAATTAAAAAAGTGAATTATGCCTAAAGTAAAAATGCCAAAAAGCGCCCCCAGCCTGGACATGACGCCCATGGTTGACTTGGGTTTCTTGTTGGTTACTTTCTTCA
>JBKCOM010000182.1:0-43965 GCA_046309775.1 Flavobacteriales bacterium | reverse complement strand
ACGTGAACGAATACTTCTTCACCGTTTTCACCTTTAATAAATCCGAAACCTTTGGTTTCGTCAAAAAACTTTACTACACCTAAATTCATTGTACTGAAAAATTTTGCTCAAAAAAAATTGAGCGTTTGATTAAAATTGTTTGTTCAATTTTGAGTGAACCACAACTCTCAATCGCGCTCGAGAATTGCAATCAATCAAAATGCGGTTTTTTTTAAAAACCTCTTCATTATCCACTAAGAAAAAAGTAAGGAAATGGGGCGTTGCAATTAGGGGTTACAAGCCAGACTTGGATACTATCTTCATAAGAAGTGAAACAAATATACACATAATATGTTGGCAAACCTAATTCTTTCTAAGAATATGAGTTCAATGAATTTTTCGATGGCAACATCGGGCAGGACGTTTTTTCAAGATATGATCGCTTTGTGATTGATTTTGTGAACATGGAAGTATCGCTCCAGTGAGGGTTTGGGAAGTGTTTTCGGAAAAATGCACTTTTGAAAGTGCAATTTTATTACAAAAGTGCACTTTCTGATGTGCAAAATTAAGTATATTTGCATAATTAGAAGTGCAGTATGGGATTCGAAATTTTACATGAGCAGTCGCAAAGGTTGCTGGCGAACACTCCAATGGACTTTAAAAGATACCTTTACAATGAGGTCAATTGGAAGAATCGACTTATCGGTATTAAGGGCGCGCGCGGAACAGGCAAGACGACGTTGGTATTGCAGTGGATAAAGGCTCAAAATCTCTCCGCGGATATGGCAATCTATCTTTCCCTGGATGATATTTATTTTTCCTCAAACACATTGAAGTCCACGATTGATGAGTTTTACAAGTTGGGAGGAAGCGTTGTGGCGCTGGATGAGGTTCATAAATATAGCAACTGGTCTCAGGAGATAAAAAATATATATGACTTTTATCCGAGCCTAAAAATAATTTTCACGGGCTCTTCTATTATCGATATTTCAAAGCAACAGGGTGATTTGAGTCGGAGAGCGGTGATGTATGAACTTAACGGACTTTCATATCGAGAGTATCTTAGTTTCATTGGTATAGCGGAAATGCCCTCTTTTTCACTTGAAGATCTTTTGAAGGAGAACCTTAATGAGCGAAGCCATTGGCCCAAGGATTTTAGGCCTCTTCAATACTTTAAGGAGTATTTGGAGTTTGGTTATTATCCCTTTGTGAGCGAAGACATGCAAAGTGTTCATCAACGAATTCGTCAGATGGTGCGGACTATTGTTGAATCTGATATGGCGGAGCTTGAGGAGTTTGATATCCGCAATGCAAAGAAACTTTTACAACTGATATTCATAATTGCACAACAAGTGCCTTTTAAGCCAAATATTTCGAGCCTAGCAGCAAAAACCAATATTCATAGGAATACCCTTGGTACGTATCTGTATTATTTGGAACAAGCGAAGTTGATTAGCCTCTTGCATGAAACAGGAAATAGTGTGGCTACGCTTCAGAAGCCAGACAAGATATACATGAATAATACGACATTATTGGCTGCTCTTGCCACAGAAGGATATGAAACAGGTACACTGCGAGAAACATTTTTTCAGTCTCAACTTTCGTCACAATATAGTTTGAGCGCGCCCAAGCAAGGTGATTTTACAGTAAATGGTAAGTTTATATTTGAAATAGGAGGAAAGGGAAAGACGGGGACGCAATTAGAGAACAAAAAGAATGCATGGGTAGTGCGCGATGGAGTGGAGTATACCACGAGTACATCCATTCCACTCTGGATGTTTGGGTTTTTGTATTAAATACAATAAGTCTTCAATTTTCTTCTTCGCTTTTTTTAACGCCTTTAAGTTTGATTTTTAAAGTTGTTTGTGGAACTTCACGGTGGTATTGGTGTTTCAAATAAAAACAAGGCATCATGAAAGTCATCACTTCTTTTTTTATTCTCTTGCTTTCTTTTGGCGCAATAGGTCAAAGCATGAATCGCTTGGATGCCATGCGTCTCATTCAGGAAGGCGATAATTTTTTGCGAATGGGAAATTGGGAATATGCACTTTCCCGGTACAATGATGCCATTGTGATGGACCCCGACTATGCCGATGCGCTGATGAAGCGTGCTGTGCTATATGAACAGACAGGAAGAGCGCGCGAGGCTTCGATGGATTATCAGCGTGCACTCAGTTTGAACCCATACAGCGCACACATCTATGATCAACGCTTGCGCAAAGACATGATAGCATCGGATTATATTAATCCAATCAATCAGCAGGAACGAAGTAATTTGGAGATTGAACGTATGCTCGATGATTGTATTCAGTGGGATTCATACGAGCTTGCTTTGGCGAATATTGACACGCTCCTTTTGCGCGGTTACAATCAGCAACTAGAGTTGGAGAAGAAGGCACTCGTTTATTTTCTAAAAAATGATTTAAAGGCTTCTATGAATGCCATCAATGAAATTCGAAAAATATCGGATTCTTCATATATGGCAATGGATTTGGAAGGCTTGATATTTTTGAGAAATGGTAAAAACAAAGATGCGATTTTCCGTTTTTCTCAGGCAATCGCAATCAATCCAACATTTCCTGTTTTCTATTTTAATCGTGCGATGGCTTATCGATTGGATGGCAATAACGAAGCGGCCTTGATAGATTTGAATGCGGCTATCAAAAAGAGTAAGGAGAATGCTGAAGCGTATGTATTGCGAGCACTTATAAAGAAGGAGAGTGGTGATTTGAGTGGAGCGCTCAAGGACTATTCAAGTGCGATTGACGCGAATCCAGAAAATAGCAATGCGTTGCACAATCGAGGTTATGTGCTCAAGTTATTGGGTGACTACAATGCCGCTCTTTCGGATGCAAATGCGTTGGTACGCTTAGATCCGAATTCGGCAGAACATTGGAATTTAAAGGGGAATATGCATTTTTTATACAATCAGTTTAGAGAAGCGATTGAAGCTTACACAAATGCGATCGCTATGAATCCTGAATATGCAGAGGCTTATTACAACCGTGGGCTAGCGCAATTGATGAACTACATGCCTCGTCAGGGATGCAGTGATTTGAAAGAAAGCGAAAACCTCGGATTTGAAGGTGCCGCTGAGATGTATATCAATTACTGCGGGAAGTAGGACCCCATCGTTTTACAAGTTTACCTTTCGTTAAATCGGAAAAATTCGGAATCTGATTCCGAATTTTTCCGATTATTTTTTATTGCCTTTCTTTGCCCTGTGGAACAAATGACGTTTTCAGATTTAAATCTCAATAAGCCTCTCCTAAATGCATTGGAAGATGCGGGCTTCGTGTATCCTACTGCTATTCAGCGCGAGGTATTCTCGGTGGTGATGTCGGGCCGTGATGTGGTGGGTATTGCTCAAACAGGAACAGGAAAGACACTCGCATACCTACTACCATTGTTGCGCTTGTGGCAATTTACCAAAGAAAAGCATCCTCAAATTTTGATTCTCGTACCGACTCGCGAACTGGTGGTGCAAGTGGAAGAAGAGTTGAATCGACTGAAAACATATATGAGTGTCCGTGTGGCAGGGGTGTATGGTGGTGTGAATCTGAAGCAGCACACTGCATTGGTGATGGAGGGCGCAGATGTTGTGATCGCAACGCCAGGACGATTGATGGATTTAATTTTGAATGGCGCACTCAAACTCAAGCAGATTAAAAGACTGGTGATCGATGAGGTGGATGAATTATTGAATGAAGGATTTCGTGCACAACTCACTGCCATCTTCGATGCGTTGCCTGAGCGAAGACAGAATATTATGTTTTCAGCCACGCTCAGCGAAGAAGTCGAAGCTATCGTGAGTGCAGTATTCAATGATCCAGTACTAGTGGAGGCGACGCCTGCTGGAACGCCCGTAGATCGCGTCGACCAGTCGTTCATTCGCATCCCCAATTTAGCCACTAAAATGAATCTTCTTGAAATTTTAGAAGATACGGATGAGGCATTATCAAAGGTCTTGGTATTCACGGATAGCAGAGCTACGGCTGATGACGTGTATGAAAGATTGGAGCCAGTGTTTGGAGATCAGCTTGGAGTCATTCACTCGAATAAAAGTCAAAACAGTCGTTTCGCTACCGTGGAGCGCTTCAAGAGTGGTGAAGTACGCATCCTTATTGCCACAGACGTTATAGCGCGAGGCATCGACGTGAGTGATGTATCGCATGTAATCAATATGGATGTACCAGAGAGTGCCGAGTTGTATGTGCATAGAATCGGACGCACTGGTCGCGCAGACCGCCGTGGCAAAGCCATCACTTTTGTAGCGGATTATGAGTTGGAAAAGTGGAATGGTATAGCCGAAGAATTAGACTTAGCCATTAGCGAAAAAGCAGCGCCAGAACGTTTGGTGATTTCGGATATCTTATTACCGCAAGAGCGTGATACTCCTGTGATGCCGAATATGACCATTAAAAATCCTGTCAAGCTTGAATCTCAAGGCGCATTTCATGAGAAGAAGGCTAAAAACTTAAAGGTGAACATGAAGCTTTCACGCGCGGAGAAAATGCGCTTGAAATATGGAAAGCCTAAGAAACGCAGGAATAATTAAGTCTTCCAAATAGTAGCTTGTTCCGTGCTATCTTCGCGGCCGCTTCAATGAACAAGCAATGGAAAAAGTAAGATTGGGTATAGTGAGGGAAGGAAAAGTGCCTCCCGATTTTCGAGTGCCGCTCACTCCTGAGCAGTGCAAACGTGTCATGGAACAATTTCCACATGTGGAGGTGATCGTTCAACCAAGTCCTATTCGAAAGTTTCAGGATGATGAATATCGTTCGCTCGGCATTCGAATGGAAGAGGATTTGAGCATCTGTGATTATTTGATGGGCGTGAAGGAAGTTCCATTAGATATGCTGATTCCCAATAAGACATATTTATTCTTTTCGCATACCTTGAAGAAGCAGCCGCACAATGCGAAATTGCTGAAGACTATTCTTGAAAAAAAGATCCGATTGATAGATTATGAAACCCTCAAGGGCACAGACGGAAAGCGCATCATTGGCTTTGGCCGATATGCCGGTATTGTGGGCGCCTATCACGGTTTTCGTACTCTCGGATTAAAGAAGGGTTGGTATGAATTGAAGCGCCCTGTGGATTGTGCAGACCGCAAAGAGATGGAGTCTGAGATGAACAAAATTCAGTTGCCAAAGAATACCAAAATAGTAGTTACAGGTTTCGGTAGAGTAGGAAATGGTGCTTCTGAAATTTTTCAATTGCTTCCAATTCGTAAGGTGACACCCAAACAGTTCTTGACAGAAGAATTTGATGAGCCCGTTTATGTGCATCTTGATACACATGAGTATTATGAGCGCAAGGTGGATGGCGGTTTTGATAAGAAAGATTTTTATAACAACCCCGATCATTATTTTTCAATTCTTCCGATGTTCGTGAAGCGTGCGGACATGTATGTAGCTTGTCACCTTTGGGCGGGAGGAAATCCTGTTCTCATCACCAATCATGATATCTCTCAGCCTGATTGGAAATGTATGGTAATAGCAGATGTGAGTTGTGATACCAACGGTCCAATCGCGCCAACGATTCGCGCAAGTAAAATTGCTGATCCCATCTATGGGTATGATCGTATGCAACATGTAGAAACGGATTATAAAGATGGAAATGCAATTGCGATGATGGCCATTGATAATCTGCCTTGTGAGTTGCCAAAGGATGCTTCAGAAGATTTTGGCGATGAGTTGTTGCGAAGCGTATTTCCCCTGTTGTTTGGTGAAGACCCTCATGATATCATTTGGAAAGCGACAGAGACTACGTTGAAGGGTGAATTGACTCCACACTTTGAATACTTGCATGATTACGCGGCCAACGCTTGATTGATTACTGCTGGCTGAAAGTAAAGGTGATGGATCCTGCTTGTTTTTTTTGAGCCTTATCGTTGTAGTCGAATTTCCACTTTTTTGCATAGCTCAGAGACTCTTCGCGTATGCAATCATTCGCGGTGCTGCGTTCATCGATTGTGGCGTTGGTAACTTCACCCGCTTGATTAACTTCTATTTTAATAATCACCTTTCCGCTTGTTTTGCAACGGTAGGTGGGTTTTGGAGAAGATTTCACGCTGCGACCTTGTAGTGAAAACTCTGCGGAAACAGGACCTGCGTAGCTTTTTTGCGACTGATTTTTATACCAATCATAGTTTTCTTTGGAAGCGTTTTTATCGTCCTTTGCTTTATCCTTAGGATCATTGACGTTGTCTTTTACGCTATTGTCGGGCCTTCCGGATTTTAGTTGATCATATTCCGCTTTCTCAAGGCCTTTCAGTTGCTGATAGACTTCTGCATTGATTTCTTCTTGTGATTTTGCGGTGTAGTTGACGCGATCAGACGTGCGAACGGACTGTGCGTTGGCAAGCAAGTTTTTCACTTCTTCGCTCATGCCTTCGGTTGGATCAGGAATGGGCAATTCGGTTTCTGGTTCTTCAAATGAAAGCTCAATTTCTTCGATTGCTTCGTCTGATTCTTCACCAATAGTTTCGAGTGGTGGTACCGAGAGCAAATAGGTGATCCCCAGCACAAAAATGTGGATGCTCAACGAAACAATAATGGCTTGATAAATAAATGAGGTCTTTTTGCCGGGTTTTGAGCCTAGCAATGAATGTACTTGTTCTGAGCTATTTGGGGTTTGAGAACTCATAATCAGGAAACGAAGATAAAGCGGTATTAGTTAAAGTTTTGGTAAAAATGCTCTTTTGAAATAAAAAGGGCTTATTTTTGTTTACGAGACAATCATATTAACTCAACAATAAAAATAAGACACGATGAAAAAGTTATTTGTATTTGTAGTAATGGCAGTGTTTTTCTCTGTAACTGCTTCAGCTCAAACAGAACAGAAGCCAGCTAAAGCAAAGGCTAAGAAAGAGACTGTAGCTAAAGCAGAAGTAAAGACTGAGGCTGCTGCCAAGTCTGAGGGTAAGACAGGTTGTTCTGCTGGTGCTGAAGGCAAATCATGCTGCTCTAAGGACGGTGCTAAGGCCGAAGGTTCAGTAGGTACTGAAAAGAAGGCAGAAAGCTGTTCAAAGGATGGCGCTAAAGCTGAAGGCAAGTCATGCTGCTCAAAAGACGGTGGTAAAGCTGAAAACGCTGAGCCAAAAAAGGAAGAGAAGAAGTAAAATTCGGAATTCGTCGCTCTTCGCCAGCCCATGAATGGGCAGGCTATTGAAGATAATTTGGAATTTAGAATTTAGAATAGATTTTCAAGTATAAGCTTGATATGAAAGGGAGAACATTTGTTTTCCCTTTTTTTGTTTTTGAAATTTTTGGTGAAATGAGTTCAAGTATTATATTTGAGCCATAAATTTAAATCAATGAAAAAACTATTACTTATCTTCAGCTTGGCGTGCGCCAATTTACTAATCGCCCAACCAACGCTCACCCTTAATTCAACTCAGTATTTACCGGGTGTTTATACATTTCAGACCAACAATACTCAAGTTGCCATTCCCGTGGCCGGTGCAAATGTGAGCTGGGATTATTCAAATATTATGACTCAGGGGCAGTTTGTGACCACCATTGAGAGTTATGATAATTCTGAATATCCTGATGCTGACCTTAGGGCTAGTGGTGGGCAAGGCGTGGTTTACTTCATGCAAAATCTTTCGGGAATTTACACAGTTGGTATGGAAGTGAATACGGGTGGAATGATCGTGTCATTTAATTATTCTGATTATGAATTGAGGCAACCTTTACCATTTACTTACCAATCTACCTTTTCTGATGAGTTCGCGTGCACATTTATGAGCGGCGTGCAATTCGATAGAGTTGGAAATACTACTTTCACTGGCTATGGCTATGGCACTTTGGAGCTGCCATCAACAACGCTCACCGACGTGCTTTGCGTTAAAATGACTCAAAGTCAAACAGACGATTCGGGGATGGGGTTTGTAGTTAATTCAAGTAGAGAGTCCTATACTTTTTATAAGAATGGATTTAATACGCCAGTATTCAACATTGACGTTCTTGATTCAGGATTGCTGACATATACCAATAGTTGGTTGGAGTCACAGGTGTTAGAAGTAATTGAAAGCTCATCGGTGACCGAAACCTTTATGATGTATCCAAACCCGGCGGGAAGTGTACTTAATCTGAAAGTTTTTGATAATCAAAGCACGGTTAATATTTTCGACGTGAATGGAAGGATTGTCTACACAGCGCAAGGCAGTCTGCTCACCGAGACGATTGATTTATCCACTTTCGAGTCGGGGGTTTACTTCGTGAATGTGATCTCATCGACAGGTGCTACTTCTACAGAGAAGTTGGTTGTAAATAAATATTAATACTGTTACTCGATATGATCGCCTGCCTTTTTAGGTAGGCGATTAATCAATTCGGAATTCATAATTCGGAATTCGGAATTCGCAATTCACAATTCCTATTCCCTATTCCCTATTCCTATTCCCTACTCCTACTCCTACTCCTACTCCTACTCCTACTCCTATTTCCTATTTCCAATCGTCGCTCTCTTGAAACTTTTTCCCTGATTTTGAGTATAGTTAGTCTATGAATTCGAATGGTTGGGTATTTCGATTGGGACTTGTCATGCCTTTGGTGATGGCTTTTTTGCTGATCATCAATTCGTTTATTAGTTCTGACGACGCCATTCGTGTTCAAGGAAGTCAGATTGAGGTGTTTGAAGACGCTTCGGCATCGATGGATATTGAGGCCATTTCAAAACTTGAATCAGAGAATTTTAAAACACTTCAAGGCAATGCCGTTCCAAATTTTGGCTTTAGTCGTTCCAATATCTGGATTCGTTTTACACTCGATGGGAATCAATTTACTGATGATAGCTTCATTCTTGAAGTAAAAAATCCTGTTCTCGATCGCATCGATCTTTATGAGTTTCATTCTACGGAGTATAAACTCATTAATGAGACAGGAGATTTGTTAGAACATTCTTCTCGCCAAATCAATCATCGAAATTTCAGATTTGATATTCGCCTTAGTGAGCAGGAGCAGAAGGTCTATTATCTCATGGTGAATAGCGGAGGAGAACAGCTTTATGTGCCGCTAATTTTGCATTCTAAGTCGAAGGTAGCGGTGACTGATTTGAAAGATCAAATCATTATCGGTTCTTATTTTGGTATTATCATTTTTGTAATCTTATTTAATTTATTTCTCTATTTAATTATTAAAGAAAGATCGCATATCTATTACGTACTCTACAACTTCAATTTGTTGCTGTTACAAGTTTCTCTTACTGGTTTTGGGTTTCAATTTTTGTGGCCGGATAGTCCCTATTTGGCAAATGTTACCAATCCATTTTTCGCGTCAGTAGCGGTATTCAGCCTTTTGAAGTTTAGTCAGTATTTTTTACAGTTAAAGAAATTTTTCCCTAAAGTAAATAGGGTATTCCAAATTACAGGGGGCATCATTTTAGTAAATGCCGTTATTAGTTTATTCAATGTACAGCCGCTACTTTATGTGGCTATTGTGGCAGTGAATGTTCTAACCTTGCTTCTGAATGTGGCGATTATTCCCGTGGCAATTGGTGTCGTTCGCAAAGGTTTTGGACCGGCTAAATTCTTCCTTGCTGCATTCATCATTTTAGTATTAACGGTATTCGGTTTTATCCTAACAAATCTCGGTGTTATTCAAAGTGATTTCTTTGCATCCAATGGCCTGCTGATAGGAAGTGCGATGGAGGTGGTATTGCTCTCATTTGCGATTGTAGATAAATTCCGCAATTACAAGGATGATGCTTTGAATAATTTAAGAGCTCTCAACAAATTGCAAATTGAGCAAAATGTGGTTTTGGAGAGAAAAGTTGAGGAACGCACACGTGAAATATTCGAACAACAGCAAGAAATTCTATCGAGTATTCGATATGCAGAGCGCATTCAGCGAAACATTCTGCCGAATGAAGCAGCGATGCAATCGCTTTTTCCTAAGAGCTTTGTCTACTATTTACCTAAAGATATAATCAGTGGAGATTTTTATTGGATCAACGAAAATCGCGACAGCACGAATGAACAGAATATTTTGCGCTTTGCCACTGGTGATTGCACAGGGCATGGAGTACCTGGGGCGATGATGAGTATTCTCGGTTACAATTTGATCCGTGAAGCGTTGGAACATTTTCCCAAAGGTAGCTCCGCTCAATTGCTGGAAGAAATGGACCGACTGCTCAAAAGTGCCTTGAACAGCGGCGCTTACGCCTATGCGAGCGATGGTATGGATATCGTGATATGTCAAATAGATTTAGATAAAAATATTTTGAATATGAGCGGCGCCAATCTTGGGGTTTTGGTTTATCGCGGGGGAGATTTGATTGATTTAAAGGGCACTCGCCGTCCTTTGGGTTTGATTGATGAGAAATTGCGAAAGCCCTTTGAGGATATTCAATTCGATTTACAAAAGCGTGATATCATTTACACTTTTACAGATGGATATGTAGATCAGTTTGGTGGAGGAGATCAGAAAAAACTCAAACAAAAAGGGCTTAAAGAATTAATACTTCAAATTGCTGATTTGCCTTTGAATGAACAAAAGGAAGCGCTTCATCAATTTCATTTGAATTGGCGGGGTGAGTTAGAGCAAGTCGATGACATTTGCATCATGGCCATTCAATACGGCGTTTAAAGATTGGTGATTTCACCGCGCTGATAATCTTTCATTTCTTCGGGTACCGCTGCGAGAATGTGTTCGCACAATGCATCAATGATTCTTCTTTTTGTAAACAGTCTATAGGTTACAAGACTGATTTCGCGCACGGGAGCGGGAGCTTGAAAATAGCGCACTTGTTCCAATTCTTTCTTGTCCATATCGCGCAATGAGAGCTCAGGAATGATCGTAGTGCCGTCGTTGAGGTTTACCATTTTTTTTAAGGTCTCAATACTTCCTGCTTCATAATCGAGTTGGCGGCCTTCGAGTTCTGTGGGGCGCAGCGAACAGAGATTCATAACTTGTGCGCGAAGGCAATGGCCTTCTTCGAGTAACCAGAGATGATTGACATCAATATCTTCTTGAAGAATAAAATTCTTCTCTAGTATTTTTTCTTTTCTAGATGAATAGACCACGAACTGTTCGTAGAATAAGGGATTTTCGATGATAGCGGATTCGCCGAGGGGTGTGGCTAATATGCCAGCATCGAGCGCATTGTGTTTTAGTTTTTCTACGATTTGCTCCGTAGTATTCTCACTAATCTTTACACGCACACCGGGAAATTCTTTGAGGAATGCGGGTAGAAACAAGGGGAGGAGATAAGGAGCGATGGTGGGGATTACTCCGATTTTGATTTCCCCTGTGATTTCGCCTTTGAGTTCGTGCACGAGGTCTTTCATTCGCGCTGTTTCGCTGAGGATGGCGCGCGCTTGAGCGATGACCATTTCACCCGCTTCGGTGGGCACAACGGGCTGTCGGCTGCGATCGAATATCTGAATGTCCAGCTCTTCTTCTAATTTTCGAATCATCATACTCAGCGTGGGTTGGGTGACGAAACACTTTTCTGCTGCGGTAGCGAAGTGTCTAAAATTGTCTACTGCCACGATATATTCTAATTGCTGAAGATTCATAGGGCGAAGATAAAAAAAGGCCCGCTCGTTAGCGGACCTTTTTCGTACTACATCATAAAATTAGGAGACCCAGAGTGAAGATACACTCGCATCATCAACGGGTCAAAGATTGTGGGTTATCATGCGAAAGTCTTATTTGAATATCGCATTGTTTATTCATGTTTATCGCATCACATATTACCACTGTTTTATTCCAAAATGCTGCTCGGCCATTTCTGCCACTTGCTGCCCAATGGCAAGACTGGCGGTGGCTGCAGGGGATGGGGCATTGAGCACGTGAATGCTGTGGTCGGTATATTCGATGCGGAAGTCGTCGCGGGTATCACCATCTTCGCGAAGGAGAAGGGCGCGCACTCCCGCGCGACCAGGTTCTATATCTTCCATTGTGAGTGATGGTACGAGGCGTTGTAGGGTTTTAAGGAAAAGTCTTTTTGAGAAAGCTCTGCGGTATTCATCAATACCGAATTTCATATTATTAAAAAATAATCTCCATGTTCCGATATAGGTCAAAGCATCAATGGTGTCTTTGAGATCAAAATCTGTTTTACCATAACCTTCTCGTTTGAATGTGAAAACGGCATTTGGACCGCATTCGATAGTGCCGTCAACCATTCGGGTGAAATGCACGCCAAGGAAGGGGAAGTCTGGGTTTGGAACAGGATAGATCAGGTGTTTTACTTTGTGTTTTGCTTGCTCTGTGAGTTCATAGTAATCACCTCTAAAGCCGACAACTTTTTCTTTGAGTTTTACACCGTCTTTTCTGGCCAAGCGGTCGGCTTGAAGCCCTGCGCAAAAAATGAGTTTTTTAGCCGTGTATATCGCTTTATTCGTGATGACACGTTGGAATTCGCCTTCTGATTCAAAGCCAATGGCTTCTTCGCTCGTGTGAACGTCGCTTTTGTTGTTGCGAGCTTTGGCGAGTTCAGCCATTTTTTCTGTAGCACCTCTGAAGTCGATGATTCCCGTGCATCCCACATGGATGCCGGCTATTCCTGTGCAGTAAGGCTCTATTTCTTTAATTTCATCGGCGTTTACTCGGCGCATGCTTTCGATGCCGTTTTGTAATCCGGTGCCGTAGATTTTTTCGAGTTGAGGAAGTTCTTTTTCCTCCATTGCTACGATGAGTTTACCACACACGTCATGCTTCACTCCGTAGTCTTTTGCAAATTGAACCAACTCTCTGCGACCATTCACACAGTTCACAGCCTTGAGCGATCCAGGCTTATAATAAATTCCGCTATGTATTACTCCGCTGTTATTGCCGGTTTGATGATCTGCGAGCCCTTTTTCTTTTTCTAATAATAAAATCCTCAATTTTGGGTTACTCTCTTGAAGTTTGTACATGGTGGCTGCTCCCACAATTCCTCCACCAACTATGATGATATCAAAGTGCTGATTCACGTTTTGAAATTTTGTACGAAGATAATGTTAGGATGTCTTAGACATTACCTTAGATTGCTTTAGTTTTTTATTTTAATGCCTCTCACATTATGAAAAAAGTCTTTTTATTCATTTTTTCCTTCGCTAGTTTTTTTTGCTGGGGACAGGGAGAGTCGGGCCTTGAGTGGAATTTAGGCTTGATTCAACCCGGTGTCATTTCATCGGGAACGCCCACTATCATTAATCGCGTGGATGGGCAAGTCATTATTGAAGATAAATTTGGATTGGATGCCATGATAAATATTCCTCTATTGCGACAACTCGATTTTGAAAGAATGCGCTCGGAATATTTGGAGGATGTGGCCCATCCCACGGTAGAAGCAAGGCTCGGACTTAGCACCCTTGCTTGGAAGTTTGAGAAATCCTATAATTTTGATGCAAATACTGAAGAAGCACGAATTCGGGATAATTATTACGATCAAAAAACAATGTTTCACATCGTTCAGTTTGATGGTGGCGTTAATTATTTTCAATCAGCCCTTACTGAAGATATCTCTTTGAGAATTCTGCCCTCAGGTGTTCCTGGATTGGGTAACTCAATTACCGAAAGAACATTCATTTCCAATAAGTCTGTAGTTAATACGCACCTTGGTGTTAGCTATGTTTGGAATGTGGACTTTATCAATCGACCCAAAGGCAAGGATGTGGTGAAAAACACCTCTCATCGATATTATGCGCATTTGCTGTTTAATACGAATAACGATTGGATTGTATTCAGGCAAACGGAGGAATTTCGAAATGAAAACGGAATGAAGATAAGGTCAGTAACTACTACTGAATTGGAAGATGTAGAAAATATTGAGGATCAAATTTTCAAAGATAATTTTGGATTTAGAATAGGGTGCCGTATTTTTTCTAGGAAGGATGACGCTAAGTTTTTGAATTACTCATTTCTTAACATTGAAATTATGCGTTGTCCTCTTCCGGGATTGACTTATAGTAACCAAACAATAGTTCAAGCCGCGCTTGGTTTTGGAATAGGCTCAAAACGATAAAAAAATATTACATTCGCCCAACACTAAATCCAAATTATTGTGGCGAATACTCTATTAGGAAATAAAAAAGCTCAGACAGCTTGGACGATGTATGACTGGGCCAACTCGACATACAATCTCGTAATCGGTACGGCGATATTTCCAATTTTTTATAGTGCTGTAACAGAGAAACATAAATTTGAAGGAAAGGCCGCAATTGATGACGTCTTGCTTTTTGGACATGTTTTTAAAAACACGGAAGTTTTATCATATGCCTTAGCACTGGGGATGGCCATCGTATGTATTGTTTCTCCAATGCTTTCTGGATTGGCGGATTATCTCGGTAAAAAGAGATTTTTTATGCAAATGTTTTGTTACATCGGCAGCCTCTCATGCGCGTCGATGTATTTTTTCAACATGGAGCATTTTGAATTGAGTATGCTCAGTGTGGTTTTTGCTTGTGTGGGTTTTTGGGTGAGTTATGCATTTAGCAATTCGTTTTTGCCTGAATTGGCCGAGCCTCAAGATCAAGACAAATTATCTGCACGAGGTTACAGCATGGGGTATATCGGAAGTATTATTCTTCTTGTTTTGAATCTAATCGCAATTCAAGGATTTGGTATGCCTGCAAAATATGCTTTTATTTCAGTTGGTATTTGGTGGGTAGGTTTTGCTCAAATCACATTTTATCATTTGCGAGATCAACCAACGGGTATGAAGCGTGAGAGAGGAATTTTGAAAAAAGGTTTTAAAGAGTTGAGAGGTGTGTGGAATGATATGAATGAAACCAAGCGTCTTCGTCGTTACCTCATTGCGTTTTTTGTTTTTAGCATGGGCGTGCAGACCATCATGCAGATGGCATCGCTGTTTGGAACAAAGGAAGTATATCAATACAATAAAGCGGGAGAGCTCGTGCGTGGATTGGAGTCAGGGCAATTGATTGTAGCTGTAATTTTGGTTCAATTGATTGCTATTCCGGGAGCGTATTTTTTTAGTTATTTATCACGAAAGCTCTCGAATCTATTGACATTAAAAATCGCTTTGATTTTTTGGGCGTTGGTATGTTTGTATGCGTATGCGATAGTGACTACACCTGTTACATTTTATGTGGCAGCGGGTTGTATTGGCTTTGTGATGGGCGGTACGCAATCATTAGCACGAAGTACCTATTCTAAATTTTTACCAGAGACAGAAGATCACGCTTCTTATTTTTCTTTTTATGATGTGACTGAAAAAGTGGGACTGATTATCGGATTGTTGTCTTTTGGGTTTTTGGAAGGCTTTGCTGGCAGCATGCGCGCGAGTATTTTAGCTTTAATTACCTTCTTTATATTGGGATATATATTGATATTATTTGTTCCTAAAAAGGAAATTGAAGTAGAGAATAAAGTCTTTAAAGTCTAGCACGACCAGAGATAATTACCAGCGAGTACGCACAAGACCAATCCGCCGGCGATAGTCGTTTTTGCGAGGAGGCTAGCGATAGAGTAGTGTGATTTTTTTCTAGCGAAAATTGAAATGAGAATGGTTAGTGATCCGGGGATGAGGACACATGCGGCGAGAGCGATTGCGGCGTTGATATCGGTGCTGGGGTGGAGACCGACGCGGAAAAAGGCGAGGGAAACAGCGCCGAGGCAAAGCAACATCATGAAAGCAGCGTAAATTCTTGTAAAACTCTCGCCTTTTACGATGGGCATGGTATGATATTGCCCAACCTTATCGCCCTTTAAATCCTCGAGGTCTTTGAGTGCCTCGCGGGATAATGAAAGTAGGAAGGCGAAAAGGGCATAGGCTCCTATGATGATCCAGAGATTGGTTTGCAATAGTTGTGCATTCTGATGAATATCGACATAGTATTTAATGATAGAAGGGATTTCATAGGCTCCCGCCCAAATTGGCACGAGGCTCACACACATTGCAACTACCAGATTACCACTAAAGACTTGTTTTTTGAAAATAGGACTGTAAAACCATAGAAGCGTGGCTATTGATATGGGAATGACTACTGGCCACCATACATTATATCTGAATGATAAATAGACTGAGAGCAAGACACCAATAATGTTGAAAGATTGGTGAAGGGCCATTGCTACCCTGCGCTTAACGGTCTTGCCAACCACTACACGATCGGGTTTGTTGATTAAATCCACTTTTACATCGAAGTAGTCATTGATGATATTGCCTGCCGCGGTGAGCAATACGACGACAATCACAGAGAGAAAGAAATCAAACTCAGATAGACGCAGTTTCATTCCAAGGCATTGAGAGTCAATGTATGGCGCGATTAAAAAGTGCCTTAAAACGTACATTGTAGCGGCCACTATCAATAGATTGATAGGGCGCATGAGCTTGATTATGTGTAGTAATGATATCAAAAATGCTATGGTTGAAATCTTTCGTGGCAAATATCGACAAAGGTCGTTTACTTTTGTGACCCTTGATTTGATAAAAATATGGAAGAAGAGGTTAAAGAAAACAATGAAATGGAAGTTTCGTCAAGCACTACGAAACAAATTGTTGTTTTTGGAAAACATGATTACATTATCAAGAATACCCAAAATACTCTTGAGAAAGCTGGATACGCTGTGAAAGGCTTCACGGAGGTGGAAATGGCGCGTATGTATCTGGAAGCAAATCCTTGTGATTTGTTGTTTGTGGCAGGTGCTGTAGATCCGCATGACCGCATAGCGCTTAAAGATGTGCTAGATCGTCAACATCCTTCATCTAAGATTTTGGATCATTTTGGTGGACCTGCTACCATCCTTTCGGAGGTAGAGTCGGTTTTCAAATAAGTTATTTGATTAAAAAGTCTGATTTATAAACCATATTCTCTCCATTTTTTGCGAGGGCGTAAGTGAAACCTTCCCGGAGGGCGAAAGCTCCTATTTCACCTTTTTTGTTGACGGCTAAAAGCCCAACTTGGAACTCCTCTTTCATAAAGGAGTTGATTTTTTGGACTCTTTTTACGGCCTCTTCACATGCCTTTTGAGGATGCATGCCTTGTCTCATCATTTCTACAATTAGAAACGCGCTGCAAGAACGCAGCACTGTTTCACCCAATCCTGTGCCTGTTGCGGCTCCTACCTCATTGTCAACATAGAGGCCCGAGCCGATGATAGGGCTATCCCCAACACGACCACGCATTTTGTACGCAAGTCCACTGGTAGTGCACGAACCAGCGAGGTCACCTTGTTTATCCATAGTTACCATGCCTATCGTATCGTGATTTTCAATATTGATAATGGGTTTGTATTCGCTTTTTATGAGCCATTCTTGATATGCCTTGATTGCTTCTTCACTTTTAAATTCGTCGAGCGTCATGCCCTGAGAAAGGGCAAACTTTTGAGCACCTTCTCCCACGAGCATTACGTGAGGTGTGCGTTCCATTACCATTCGAGCAACGATAACTGGGTGTTTTATTTTTTCGAGAAAACAAACGGATCCGGCGCGGCCGATGCTATCCATAATGCAAGCATCTAAGGTGGTATTTCCTTCGCGATCAGGAAGGCCACCAAGACCTACGGAAAGATTGCGAAAGTCGGCTTCGATCACCTTTACGCCTTCTTCGGCCATGTCTACGGCACTTCCGCCTTTATTGAGCGTTTTTATAGCTTCTGCATTCGCTTCTACTCCTGCATCCCAAGTAGATAAGGCAATACCACCCTTGAAGATCTTACTTTTTCCAAACCGAGCGTCTATTCGGTTTTCGTTTTTTACGAAAGAAAGACCGAGCGTAGCCGCAGCGGCGGTGGCCGTGGACTTGGTTATAAAATTTCTTCTACTTATATTCTTCATCTAACAGGAGTGCTTTCAACCATCTCACGCTTCAACGTTTCGACGGTGTCGGCAGGGAGATTTTGCAAATCTAATAACATCAAGCCATCCAAAGCATTATTGAATTTTGGATCTGCGTTGAATGCTAAAATTTTGGCGTTTTGCTGTAAATATTTTTTTAATAATACCGGCATGGTAAAGCTACTGGGCTCAATGTCGGCGATGATTTTGTCCATTTTTTTGATATCGCTTGCACTGGCTTCTAAAAGAGCTGCGGTATCAATATTTTTTGTTTTTGGCCTAAAAGCATTTCGTGGCTCAACGTATTTTGATAATTCGTGATCAAAATGGTTTCGCTCGATGAATTGAATGATTAGTTCTTTGGAAACTTCTTGGTAGTTATTGGAAATACTTACTGGACCAATAATATATCTGAATCTTGGATTGGCAAGTAAATAAAACAGAATGCCTTTCCATAAAAGAAATAAGGAAAGGCGGTGCTTTTGATATTCCTGCACGATAAATGAGCGACCTAGTTCTATCGATTGTGATAGAATTGGATTCATTTTGCGCGACATTCTGAAGAGACTTGAAGTGTACAATCCTTTTGAACCGTATTTTGAAACGATATCGGGTCCATTTCCGATACGATATGCGCCTGCGATCTTTTGCGCTTCTCTATCCCACAAAATCAAATGGTCATAATACAAGTCATATTCATCGAGGTCGATGCTTTTGTTGGTGCCCTCGCCTACGGCACGGAAGGTCACTTCTCTTAAGCGTCCGATCTCCTTCAAAATATTTGGGATGTATTGGCTGCCTACCACGTAGCAATCAAAAACATCGTAGGTCAAGGTCTTGAATGAATCAATAGAGTCAATTTCTTTTTTAATGAGATATGGCTCTACAGCATCAATTATAGGATCGGAGTTTTTGGGGAAGCGGAATAGTCTGAAATAATCGCGGCGCACTTCAAAACTACTTCCTAAAGCATATGTCTTGGCGCGCAGGTATCTACCCAGTTGGTCTACGTTGGTAAACATTTCCAAGTCTTTCGCTGCGATAGGTTTTCCAATTTTCATACGAATGCTCTTTCCTTTTTTCTTGAGCATTTCTGATGGTAAAGCCAATGTGCGCAAACCAGGATGTATCAATCCAAGCAAATGGAATATACGGGAATTGGCGCCATCGAAATAAACTGGCACGACTGGCACTTTGGCTTTCTTAATTATCTTAATGGCACTGTTTTGCCACTTACGATCGGCAATCGTTTTTAAGTCACCCTGAAAAGTAGAAACCTCGCCCGCTGGAAACAATCCGAGTGGAAGTCCTGATTCAACATGTTGTAATGCAGACTTCAACCCAGAAACATTATTATATGCACCTTTCATTTGCTCGAAAGGATTTACGCTGAGAAAATAGTCTTTTATGGGTTCTACATTTTGTAAAAGGAAATTGGCCATCACTTTGAAGTCTGGCCTTACTTCGCCTATCAATTTTATTAGCGCTAATCCGTCTAATGCGCCAAATGGGTGATTGGCGACTACAATGAAAGGACCTGTTTTAGGGATGTGCGCCAGTAATTCTTTGTCAAATTCTATTTCTACATCTAAGGTTGCAAACAAACGGTCGATGGCTTTTAATCCCTCTTCTCGACAAATATCATCGTAGAGCTCATTGACCTTGTCAATTTTAGCAACACGCGAAAGCAAGGGAATAATTGGATTATCCTTTGGAAGTTTAGTTGCTGTTGCTATTGCCTCTTCAGGAATTAATTTCTTCACGTGTGATTGCGATTTAGTAGGATTCGAAAGCGAGTTATCATTTAATCATCAGCGGGACACTTGCTACAGAAGTTTTTGTAGCCACTCTTATGTGATACAAACCTGTAGGAAACTGCGCAGCATCAATAAAATATTTTTGAGTTCCAAGCGGTAATGTTCCATTGAAAATGGTGGTTACACTTTGTCCGAGTGAGTTGATTAATTCAACACTTCCTTGTTCTGCATGGAGATTATTGAATTCGATGCAAGTGATGGCTTCCGCTGGATTGGGGAATACTCGAGAAAAAGACAGAGTATTATGTTCTTCAATGTTTACAGCATTTCCAATTACATTGAAATGCCAGTAACCCTCGGGCGCAGGCATTGGTCTGTTTTGGACCTTCCCAGAAACGGATGTGCCTTGCACGTAGTAATACACTGTGGTGCCGCCTGGTTGAGCTGGTATGAAACCTCGGTAAACATCATCGCCAATGGAAGTCATAGCAACCTCTTGATATTCATCAGCTAGATCTGTTTTCCAGAAGAGTCTTGCGGTGCTTATTCCAGAGCGATGTTTCATGTATGCATCAACGATGTATGGATTCAATTGATCTTCGGTGTCATCGAGAGATTGATGTGAAATCAGCAGTGGATCACTTACTCCGATGCTGTGCGTGATACAATGTATTGCACCACTTAATGCAATGATTTGCTCTTCCTGGTTATCAGAATCGATTCCTACGAGATTGTATCCAGGAAGGGCTTCTCCCCAAATGCGATAGGCCGTTGTATCATACTCTTCGCGATATGTTGGGAATATGATGGTGTTGTTGACGAATGTGGCGTTGGTATATGTTCTATAGAATCCTGCGGTGGGGGTTGAGCTCGGCCATAAACCGCTTGCGCTTGGCGGCATTGGGATACGAATCACCTCGTAAGGAGTTCCCCATTTAGACATATAGTTGGAAAGAACGTATTCTATGTTTGCATTGATTTGCGGTCCGTCGGCAATTCCTTCTGGATATTCTCCAACAAGCAGCGTTTCTTCATCCAACAATTTCATGTGCATGTCGATGTGGTGTATGCCATCATATGGAAGGGTTGGCATCTTGATATATCTATCGATTCCAAGATATTCTTGTACGAGTGCGTCTATTTGTTCTTCGGTTTTAGCAGAAACGCCATACGGATTGCCGGGTTCATTTTCTTCCAATATAAGTTCTGAGGCCATCGCTGTGCCGAATCCATCAGACATCCAGTTTCCACCTGTATTTACAAGGTCGTCGGGACTTTGAGTCATTGCATACAATTCAATACCAAGCTCGTCGGCAAAGAATTGAGGAGAGGCATTGTCGTTGGGGCGAGTGATTCGATTATAAATCCAATCTACCATTACGAGATCATCTACTTCATTGCCATAAACCGTATTTGCAGCGTAGTCGCGCATCCAAATGGAATCAAAATCACCGGGGATGATGGTTACATTGTCTAGATTGTTGAAAGCAGGTCCACCGAGATTGGAACTTAGTAAATAGTCTTCCGTTTCGGCAACGTCTTCTGATAGGATTAACACACGTGTTTGCGTGCGTGCAGCAGCCACGATTTGCTTGAGGATACCGGGAAAGCCGGTCCAAGAAATCGTGAGTGCTTGTATTTCTTCCCATTCCGCTGCGCTGCGTAAATTGGGAAATGGGGGAGGGGTTTCTATCGCTCTGCTGTTGTTCTGTAGCGTAACTTCACCTCTTGAAATTAACTCCAATTCTTGCGCAGAGTAGCCGCGAGGAAGAATTTCTTGGGCATTAATCGAAAGTAGTGTGATGATGAAAGTGATTGTGGTAAATATTTTTTTCATTGCAGATTATTCTTGAATAAAGATAATACAAAGTTGGATTAAAAATCACCACTCAATATTTATTGAGGAGAGTGTATTTCGCGGACAGTAAACGCTATCTCGCATAAGGATGTATTCGGCAGGATTGATTATTTCATAACGATATCTTAACCAATTATCGCCATAGGCTCTACACACAAAAGTGCTGTCAACTTGCGAAGTGCTGATATTTCTCCAGCTATTGTTGCAACATAAGCAGTCAAATTCGGCGTTTTCGAAGCGGAAATTAAGCGCGGTTGCATTCGGTATTATTCCTGTTTTTGAAATGTTGACTTCCACATTTGCTTCTGGGTAAAGGCTAATGTTTTGGCTTACTTCTTCACCCGGCTGAAAAGAGGATGCACTGAGGTTATAGATACGCGTGATATAACCAGCTATACTTCCGGTAACGCGAGCTTCTACAATGTTGGCGTTGTCCCATTCGAGGCGATAACTGCCGCTGCTGGAGCTGCTGCCGCTTGCCGCTTCCGAATAAAATCCTCCAAAACTTCCGCCTTCGAGCAGCTGCTGTTCGGCGACAATATTCACATTTCCGAGTGGAGCATTGGTTCTCGCATCGGTCACGTTTCCTTTAAGAATGAAATTTTTATTTTCTTCTTTTTTACAATTAAATAAAAATGTTGAGAGTGCAATAAATAGGAGAAGCTTCTTTGTCATTTGACTTTTTCGCGATAATGATTGTACACGGCTAATATTTTTTCTACAAAATGATAGGGCTCTTTCGCATGGCAATAGCCATGTTTTACCACGTCTAAAGTATAGTATTTTTCTTGAGTTTTCAATAAAAGACACTCTGCGACATTTCCATCCCAAATGGTATCGGGTTTGCCCATCACGATTGCAATGTTTCTAGCATCTTGTATATGGCCTGGTCCAATGTTATAGCTGGCGAGTACGAATTTTCTACGTTCTTCGGGATTCGGAATCCTATCTTTCCAGTAGCGCTCGAGGTGCTGAATATACTTGACGCCTGCGCGTATATTGGGCTCTATGAGTTGTGACGTATCACAATCAAAACGTGCCGCAGTTTCGGGCATCAGTTGCATCAAGCCAAAGGCACCGCTCCATGAAACGGCTTCTGGATTAAAGCGAGATTCTTGATAGCACAAAGCTGCAAGAAGCCTCCAATCCCATTTGATGTCTGGTGCATATTTTTTAAAAAGAGAATCATAGGGAGAAATTTTTCCTGGGCCTAGCTGAGGAAGTTGATAGGGGCCTTTGTAGCCATAATAGCTTTCAATTTTAAAGTATTTATCAAACGTTTTGGTGACTTTTTTCTTTCCGTTTTTACTTTCAAGCCAATCATTGATTGCTTTTTCGAGGTTTGGTGCATTACTCCTCACTGCCCAACCTATTGACTGCGGATTGCTAACGGGAACTGACATGTCCAATTCAGGGTAGTCGAGCTGTTGAAGGATAGCCAGGTTTTCGTCTGTAATTGTTCGTTCTACTTCTCCGGAAGCAGTGAGGCGTATCATGTCTTCAGTGCTTATTTCCCCGGGCGCTTCATGTATATTAATGTTGAATTCGTTGTTTCTTTCTATCTCTTTCAAACGGGAATAAAATGAAGAATAGCGGTGCACCCATATATTTTTATCTTTTAAAGCAAGTGTGTCACTGAGCATTTCAATTGCTGAATCTGGCTTTAGTGGATCCATTTTTTTCTGCACGAGCATTTGCCTGGTTTGATAGACTGGTGCGCTAAATCGAACGAATTTTTTTCTTTCCTCTGTTATAGTGAGATTAGAAGCAATGATATCTCCTTCGCCTCTGTTGAGGTGGGCAAACATTTTGTCCACGTCGTCGAGAATACGAATCTCAAGCTTTACACCAATTGACTTGGCGAAAGCAGCTACGAGGTCGTAGTCAAAACCCCTTCCTTGTCCACGGTATTGATAGTAGGTAGTGGGGCCGTTTTCTGTAATGAGAATGATTTTTCCTCGTGCCTTGATTGAGTCTAGGTCATAGTAAACGGGAGCTGGTATTTGTAGCGAACTCTCATCATCACTGTCATTACAGGATGATAACACGATAAATGCAAAGAGGATGAAGGTAACCGAGTATGTCCATTTTGCTAGGTTAGTCATATTGACTGCAAAATACGAAATTTTTTAACACAAAAAGAGGCTGACCGAAATCGGACAGCCTCTAATTAGTAAGCGGTTATTGGTTTTGGTTGGTATTATTTCTTTATAAACTTGGAAGTAGTGTTGTCATAACTAATCCAATACTCTCCTTTTGAAAAGGTTGTCACATCGATAGAAGCTCCAATGCCTCTTTTTACGATGTTTCCATAGCTATTAAAAACTTCATAAGAAGTGTTGCCGCTGAAGTTGATCAACTTGGCTTTCTTGTCATACTGAAAGGTGACAGGAGCTATTTTACTAGTCACTTCGCACTCCATACTTTTCCTGAGGTCACCTTCATAGCTTTTTTGAACCACTCTGAATTTATTCAAACCGCTGACAAGTGAGGACTGAAAGGAGTAGGTGTTTTTTACCGATGTGCCTACACCCATTACTTCTCCAACGTTTACCCATTTGTTCCACTTGAACTGCTGAATAGTATAGGGCAGTTTACCAGTTTCGCCTGTACTTTCCCATGTTAGAAGACCATTTTCATTACAGCTTATCTTTTTACACTCAAAGGTAGGGCTTGGTTCTAAAGCACCAGGATTGAGGATTTTTGGAGTGCAGCCATCTTTGTGTTTGATCACTACTGTAGTAGGATCTCCGACTTTAAGATTGAGGATACTCAAATCGATTTCGAAGGCTTGAGAGTTTATTTCGTCAGTGGTGATTTGGCCGTTGACTGTAACTTCATATACGCAGAAGCCTACGCCATCTTGGCTAATTTGGTTAACAACGAAAATGTTTCTTTGCTGATAACGCCCTTCCATTACAATGCTACCAGCAGTTGCACTAACGGACGCAATAAGAAGGAAAATAAAGGGTAAAAACTTTTTCATAAAACGATCGGTTTAGTATCGTTGAGGACAAAAATAGGGTTTCTTTCTCAATAATAATGATTTATACCTAAAAAGGGTTCAGAGGAGGCTGAGATTTCTGCTTTAATTGCTTTACAAAGCTCTGGAAAATAGTCGCTGAAGGACTTTTCTGCCTGATTCACAGCGTCTTCAAAAATGGGCACAATGTTATTTAATAAGTTTCCTCCACTCACTCTGCGGCTGAGTCCAGAAATACTTTTTACAATTCCCTCTTTGGTGGCATATGCACTGAGCCAATCATATTTGATCATATAAAAAAGCGCTTCTTTCATTCGCTCTGGAATTAATGCTTCATTTGATTCTAAGCTTTGATAGCAATTGGATGCAAATTCGGCGAGCGGCACCTTATGATAATCGTGCCATTTTTTTGCCAGCACATGGTCCAGCAGCATATCTACAGCAACGGGCGACAATAAGCCGCAATGCGGCCTTAGGAAAGCACGCAGAGCCATTGGTCCTTCAGATACTTCTGTAAGATGGTCTATCAGTCGGTGCTCGCGAATGCCTTCCCTCACAATTTCTGGGTATTCCTCATAATATCGACCTTTAACACTATCAGCAATAAACTGTCCCAACAGACGCTGTTCGTTGCCATAAGCCAAGTA
This sequence comes from Flavobacteriales bacterium, assembly GCA_046309775.1. Taxonomy (GTDB): domain Bacteria; phylum Bacteroidota; class Bacteroidia; order Flavobacteriales_D; family Sanyastnellaceae; genus JAIXWP01. Next base: position 19,005 of record JBKCOM010000182.1, on the reverse strand, counting down.
GAAGTGGGCGAGAAAATTCATTTTCACAAATGTCTTATATTTTCTCCGCTTATGGTTATTTATTTGCCATTTAGCGCAGATAGTAGCCGTATGTATAACTTCTGCCATGCGTTGATGATTGTCTGTATTTTTGAAGTCGTAATGGGGTTAAAAAGGAATATCGTTTATTGGGCTTGTCAAATCATTGGCTGGGTAGCATTTATTTTAGGCAATGTAATGACTGCTTATGTCGCAGATCAAGATTTGAGCAGCGCCATCAATGTGTCGATCTTAGTGTTTATCATGGGCATCTCCATTACTCACGTTTTCAGAACAACAATTCACTATTTGGGATGGAAGAAGCTGAATATTCTGGCATTGATTCCCCGTGTTTTGATCGCTTCTGTGATTATGAGTTTTTTATTCGTGCTTTTGAATACGGCACTCACAGATGTTATAAATGGTGATTTCCCCTTAATAGGTGCTTTTTTTTCAAAAAAGTTTTTTTTGAATGTCCTGCAGTTTTGGTTTTTGTTTTTTCTGTGGTCGATTCTCTATTTTGCTGTGAATGTATTTGAGAATTGGAAAAAAGAGGAAATTCAAAATCTGGAGTTGAGAGCAGCAAAGACAGAAATTGAACTCAATAGTTTTCGCTCCCAGATGAATCCGCACTTCATGTTTAATTCTCTCAACAGTATCAGAGCATTGATAGATGAGGATCCAGCTAAGTCGAAAAAGGCAATCAACATGCTGAGCTCGATCGTTCGAAACAATCTCATGCTGGGCAAAAACATGACCGTTACCCTCAAAGAAGAACTAGATTTAGTAGAGAATTATTTGTGGATGGAGAAGGTTCGATTTGAAGAGCGACTCACCATTCGTATGGATGTGGACGAGGATGCACTTACATGTCATATTCCTCCTTTCATGCTTCAAACGATTGTTGAAAACGCCGTAAAACACGGTATTTCCAAAATCATTGAAGGTGGTTTAGTTGAACTTATCATTTCCTTGGAAAACGAAGTGGTAAGAATCGTTGTTAGAAATAGTGGTTTTTTTGAAATGAATAAAAAAGGACAAGGTATTGGCATAGCCAATACACGCAAGCGTCTGGATTTGATTTATGGCAACAAAGCGACTTTTGATATTTTTAACCAAGATAGTTTTGTAATAACCCAATTGAATATTCCTAGTAAATTATAAGAGCATGAGAACATTAATCATTGATGACGAACGTTTGGCACGCAAAGAATTAATGAATTTGCTGTCGAAGCATCCTGAGGTGGAAGTAATAGGCGAATGCGCAAATGCCGATGAGGCGATCAAGGCAATCGAAGAACATAATCCTGATTTGATTTTCCTCGATGTTCAAATGCCTGGAATGAATGGTTTTGAAATGCTAAAGAAACTTGAAGTAGTTCCTCAGGTAATCTTCGTGACGGCTTACGATGAATACGCCATGAAAGCTTTCGAGGTCGATGCTATTGACTATATATTAAAGCCAGTCGAAGACATTCGATTGAGCGAGGCTATTCAGAAGGTTGTAAAAACAAATGCACTTGAAGAAAAATTAGAGTCCAATCCGGTTGTATTTGAAGGGAGATTAGGTCAGGAGGATCAGATTTTTCTAAAGGATGGCGAAAAGTGTTGGTTTGTTTCTCTAAAAGACGTTCGACTTTTTGAGAGTGAAGGAAATTACGTACGTGTATTTTTCAATCAATCAAAGCCATTGATTTTAAAATCACTCAACACGCTTGAGGAGAGATTGGATCACACTTTCTTCAGAACGAATAGGAAGTTCATCGTGAACCTGCGTTGGGTGGATACAGTAGAAAACTGGTTTAATGGTGGTTTGAGAATGACACTAAAAGACGGGACAATTGTGGAGGTTTCTCGTCGTCAGGCTGCTCGTTTTCGCGATATGATGAGTCTTTAAATTTGAATGGCAAGCATGATCATATCATCAAGTTGGTCATGATCTCCTTTCCAGTTGTTGATAAACTCTTTTAACGCTTCTCGTTGTTCTACGATTGGAAGGTGACAGGTAGCCTTGAGATGATCTCCTAAACCTTTGCGTTTGATTTTTTTCTCGGAGGGTCCACCAAATTGGTCGGTGATACCATCTGAGAAAAGGTAGATGATGTCGCCATCAGCAAGCTGAAAGCTCTGCTGCGTAAACTCAGTGCGATTGCGTTCAATCACATCACCTATGGAGCGTCTGTTGCCTCTCACTTCCATTAGCTCTTTATTGACGCACAAGAACATCGGGCGATTTGCCGATGCAAATCGAAGTTCTTTGGTGACAATGTCAAAATCAATAATGCTAATGTCCATACCATCTGGTATACCGGCATTTTCATTTTTTTTATTAAGAATGATATTCAACTCATGATCTAAAACTGAAAGCAACTCAAGCGGAGTATTCACATCTTTCATTTTTGCTGCGTCTTTGATCAGCGTGCTTCCAATAAGTGACATGAAAGCTCCGGGGACACCGTGCCCAGTGCAGTCTGCGACTGCAACAATAATTTTGTTTCCAAACCTTTCTACAAAATAAAAATCACCACTCACGATATCCCGTGGTTTGTAATATACATAAGCATCGCTGAAGTGCTTATTTAAGGAGCCTTTTGGCGGTAAAATCGCATTTTGTATATTCTTCGCGTAAAGTATAGAGTCGGTAATGTCCTTATTTTTTATTTCCAAAAGTTCTTTTTGTTCTACTACCTCTTTTGTTCTTTCATCAAGCGCTTTTTGAAGTTTTACTTGGTTTTCTCTGAGTATGCGTTCTCTTCTAGTAATAATGACACGAACAATGAAAATAACCAGGAAGAAAATAATCAAATAAAACCACCAGGTTTGCCAAAAAGGTTTTCGAATTTCAATCTCAATAGTTTTGATAGTAATGCCACCAATACCGTCGCTATTAAAACACTTCACCTTAAATCTATATTTGCCTGGAGAAAGATGATTGAACCTTGCAAAATTGTCTACTGTAGGTTTACTCCACTCACTTTCAAGATCTTCAAGAATATATTGGTACTGAACGCCATTGGGGTCTTTTAAAGATATGCCTCGAAAATGAAACTCAAATTTATAATCTCCATAGGGCAACTCAATTCGATCAGTGATAGCATGTATTGAATCAGAAATAATAACTTTCGTAAAATTTAAGTTTGGTTCATACTGGTTGGGAATATCCTTCGAGTCGTCGTACCTCAGAATTCCTTGATTTGTTCCAAAGATCAAGTTATCACCAAAACAAGTTACTACAGAATTGTCGGCAAAAGATCTGTTAGAATTGGCATCTGGTTCGTAAACATTGGCTGCATTATCATTTAAATTAATTTTTGATAATGAAGCTCTATGACCGACCCAAATATTGTTTTTACTATCACATAAAAGACTATAACAATAGTCGCTATTCAGCACATTGTTTCTATTGAAGATTTTAGGCGAATCGGGTGTACAGCGCCATATTCCTTGACCGTCAGTACCTGCCCAAATATTTCCTTGATTGTCTTCTACAAAACATTTGATGCTCGCTTGAACATCAACGAATACTCCGCTCAGATACTTGATAGAATTGTTTTCAATATAAGGAATATCTTCGGTGGTGGTGGCAATCCAAATTCTTTGTTTTGAATCTTTATAGAGTGCTTTAACGACATTTGCAGACAACCCTGTTTCTATAGTTGCTTGACTTTCAACTTCGAAATTTTTTAAGAAGAAAATTCCGTAATCTGTAGCGATATACACATTATCATTTTCTGACTCGATATCGTTGATTCTCACATTTGAGAATTCGTCTGAGAGTTTTACCTTTTCGGCGCGTAATGATTTGTTTTTTATCACATAAACTCCACTCTTTTCCGTTGCTATCCAAGTGTTTTTTTTGTGATCAATGTGGATAGATGTGAGAAAGTCATTAGGGATTCCATTTCTGTTGTCAAGACTGTCGACAATCATACCTGGATGTTTTACTGAAATATAGATCTTACCAAAGAAGCCAGAGTACAAGGTGTCACCTTTTGCAAACAAACTGCTATTTCCACTTTTGAATAATTCGGATTGATATTCTGCAAAATAATTTTCCTCTAGGCAGTATAGTCCTTTACCAATAGTTCCTATCCATAGATTATTCTCCACATCATGAAAGCTGACATTTATACTTTCTGCGGCATTTGTACCAGCTTCGTTATAGGCTTGCAGTGAGGTAAAAAGAGATCCGTTAAATCCGGAAAGCTCAATAAGGCCGTGTTGATTTGTACTCAACCAAAGTTCGTTGTTGCTATTCACTTTTAAACTTCGGATGTAGTATTTACTTAAATCCTGGTTTAGATAGTTTACTGGTCTAGCATTATAAATACCATTGTCGAGGTAGCAACTATAGATTCCACTGTCTTCGGTTGCGACGAAGATATAGTTTTGCGAGGCTGTGATATCTGTTACATTGGTTAGAGGAAAGTTTGGAACTTCAACAACCTTAATTTTGCCGTTGACTATTTTTACTTCGATGAGGCCCATATCAGAGCCTACAAGCATTCGACCACTTGGTGTTACATGAATAGAAGCAAGCGTGTAGTCTTGAATTCCTTCTGTGTAAAGTGTATACTCATTTTTGGAGGAAATTTTGAGTATTCCTGAATTTTGAGATATGAGCCACTTGTTGCCTTCTCGATCTTCTGCAATGTCAGCAACCTTGCCATTGAAATATTTAGAGAGGTCGATTGCTTTTAATTTGCCTTGACTATATATGGTAATGGCACTGCTACCATGTCCGAGCCACAAATCTCCATTAGCGCACATATAGCTCGACTGGATTAGCTCGTCGGCAAGCCCATTATTTATGTGAAAAGCTTTGAAATCAAAGCCGTCGAACGTGAATAGTCCTTCTCCGGTGCCTATTACAAGTTTTCCAAAGGCATCTTGGTTGATGGTATTGACATATCGGCTTTCTAAACCTTGCTGCTCTGTGAAGATTTTAAATCGATAGGATTGAGCGCCGCAGAGCAGCGTCAGGAGCAGAAGAGAGATGAAAGATAGGGCGGCTTTCATTGATTATCTTTTTCCTGTAGGTAGCGGTTTTACGGTTATTTGACCTCTTGGTTTTGGTACCCCACCTATTGGGATTGTAAAGAAAGGCAATTGTTGACCATATTGGTTACGAACATAAAAAACAACGTTATTATTATTCACACCACCTGTTTTGCCAGACTTCTTAAATTGAATATCAATAGATTTACCTCGCTCTCCGCTTTTTATTTCGTATTTGCTTTCTGCCCATTTGTTTTCTGAGCTCGTTTTTAAATACTCTCCGGGGTTGATGGTAGAAATTAACTTTATGTATCCGTCATTGTCCCAATCAAAATTGTATTGAATGATTGAAATTACTTTTTCGTCAATAAATGGATAGATGTGGCTGACTTGTCCATTTTCAGAGTGAAGTCGAAAAGTGTACTCAAATGTGAAAGCATTTCCACCTTCGACAGGAACATTTTTGTCTGCTGTTGTGGAAAGATAATATCGATATAGATTTCCATCGTCACCTTTGATACCTTCGCAAATCACCTTGAAAATATAGCCTCCATATTGCTGAGAGTATTCCCCTTCGGATGGATTGAACGGTCCGAATGTATACCATTTATTGTCGTAAGTTGATGAATTGTCAAATATTTTGGAAGCCAGTAGATTTCCGCTCCTAAAGTTTCCAATAGGATCGACGTTTCTAGCGTCCTCAACTGTAATGCATCCATTCCCTCCATATAAACTATACTTTGTATTAGAGTTGAAGTCACCGTTGAGTTCATCGTGTTTTCCGCCTATTTCTGGATCAAAAATGCGGATGAATATGGGGTTTTTGAAGTCTTTGGGAATCGAGAAAAAAAAGGTTTGACAATAGTCATCGTCTCCCCACTTGGTTCCCGCATCTTTCGAGAATGTGACTAAAAAGGGTATATTTTCATCATTTGCGGGTACAGGCTGTGCATTCGATTTCAGAATACCGAGTATTGAAAAACACAGTATGTTGAACCTTATGGACTTAGTCATTGGTTGTATTGAAAATGATAATAAATTCTACTCTTCTGTTCAGGCTCTTGCCATCTTCAGTGTCATTGCTTGCGATGGGTTGGGTTTCTGAGTAGCCTTTAGTGATGAGGCGACTATTTTTTATACCCTTTGCAATGAAATAGTCTCTAACACTTTGAGCTCTTTTTTCTGAAAGCGATTGATTGTATTCGTGCGTTCCTTGCGAGCAGGTATGCGCATTGATTTTTAAAGTAAAGTCATTCTCTAATAATAGCATTGCGGCTATGTAGTCAAGATTGTCAAATGACTCTTCTTCAATGACGGCACTATTATATTCGAATTTGATATCTTTCAGACGATTAAACTCAACATTTAGCGCCTCTGCATTTCCTGGTTCTATGTACTTTCCTGTTCTTAAATATTCTTTTCCAAAATTCTCTTGGTCAAAAGACTCTATGCTCAAGGTCTTAAGTGCTTGCTCTTGAATCTCTTTGAAATCATCATATATTCTCGAAATTTCGGCTGACGCACCAATAGAATAAGTATAGATGCCTGTTGAGTCTTTTGTCTCTACAATTTCTTGCTCAAAAGTTTGAAAACCTGGATAATTCATCGGCAATCGCGCTTGAGATTTTTCAATCACGATGCGATAGAGGTTTTTCTTTAGCTTGTTGTTTGAGAGTCCGTCAAACTGTGAGCGAAGGGTAATTTTCGCTGTAGGTTCGACCGTTGGATCCGGATCCAATTGAGGAAATCCAGGTAAGTCTTTATCAAATACAAAGATGTGTTTTACGGAGCATGATTTTAGTACTTCGCCTCCTGGCAGACCTTCGCTCACGGCACCACAAAGCACGCTATGCCATCCTGGTTTCGAAAATGCGTAGTGCAATACCTCTCCCTCGAAGGTATACTCGTTATCGATTATCCAATAATGCTTTGAGGCTTTATATTTTTTGATTGACGAATCATCACAGAAGAATACTATCGGGTAATTCACTTTCACCGAATCGTTTGAAAGGATGTAAGGCTGCTCATACTCTTTGATTTCGAGCACAGTCTCGGATACGTTCATGATACGCTGATTTGTGACAGTGTCAATAATACTTAAAGATATCTTGTATCGTCCGGGCTTCTCATAGCAATGCTGTGCATTGAAATTATTAATTATAGTACCATCACCCAGATTCCATTCATATCTAAGTGGAGTATTTTGTAAATGCTCAATTTTTGAGTCCTCTAACTCATAGCACAATACTGTGCGCTGATTTTCCTCACAATCCAAAAATTGAGGAGTGCTTTTGCTGAATGAGTAAATGCGGTCCTTTTGGTTTCTGTCGGAACTGATAAAACCAAAGTTTTCATTTGTGAACTCGCAGTATGAGTAGTCATTAGCGGTCGAGTTCAAAGGTGAGGGAAGTGGTTTAGGATTCATCCATTCGCCATCAAAGCCTTTTCTGGTGGAAAAAATGTCCATATCCTTGCGATCCTTATCGGTATGTCTACCATTAGTGCTGAAATAAAACAGTCCGTTTTTTGAATGAAATGGGAACACTTCGTCGCCAGCGGTATTGATTGTCGCTCCCGCATTGATAGGGCTACTCCATTTACCATTTTTCCAGATACAATAGTAGATGTCGCTTCCACCAAATCCCCCAGCCATATTGCTAGTAAAATAAAGTATGGAATCATTTGGGCTCAACGCTGGATGTGCCATGTCGCAGCCTGGAGGGATTGATGGAAATTGTAGTATTTTTTTCTTACGCCATTTACCATTAATTTTTTTAGCTGAGAAAATGCCTAAGTTGAAGACCATGTCGCTTGTCACAGTTCCTTTTACAGGCTTTCGATCAGGAGTAAGGTTAGCTGTATAGTATATCGTTGAAAAATCCTTTGTAAAAGCAGCTGGTCCTTCATTGAGTATCCCGGTTAAATCACTCGAAAAGAGGGTGGCTTCAGAAAACTTTCTATTACTACTGAGTCTCGCAAAAAACATATCAGTGTAGAAACGGGTTGAGTCAATGTCACCAACAAGTTTTTTTTGATTGCGAGAACTGCAAAATACTACACCGTCCTCAAATTTTATCGGTGCAAAATCACCGTGTTTTGAGTTGAAAGTCACTTCTTCTACTTCGTAAGTCTGTGCTGACACTTGGAAGTTGACAGCGCAGATAAGCAGAATGAGCTTTATAGGGGTCGGTATGTGCCTTAATAGGGTCATAAGGTGCTAGTTTATACCTGAGTGCTCAAAAAAGGTTACGTTTGGTTTATTTAAAGGTATGAACGTCAAATAGAATGATGATTTAGCATTGTTGATTACACCTCCTGTATGGTGGTAATTTGACTTGTATTAACTGTTATTTTTGCTTCATTATATATTGTAATGACACTTATTAAATCTATTTCAGGTATTCGTGGTACCATTGGAGGAATGCCAGGTGAGAATCTTACTCCCATTGATGTTGTTTCTTTCTCCTCAGCTTTTTGTAGGCTTATTCAAAAAAAGAGCAATAAAACAGATATCAAGGTTGTAATCGGCCGTGATGCCAGAAGAAGTGGTGAAATGATCTCTGACCTGGTGTGCGCCACGCTGAAGGGAATGGGGGCGCATGTGGTAGATTTAGGCTTAAGTACTACACCTACCGTGGAAATAGCAGTGCCCGAAGAAAAGGCCGACGCAGGAATCATTCTAACAGCAAGTCATAACCCCGGTCAATGGAATGCATTAAAGCTTCTCAATGCTAAAGGTGAATTCATTAGTGCATCCGAAGGGGAGGAGATGCTCAAACTTGCTGCTGCAGCGGATTACAACTTTGCTGATATCGATTCTTTAGGTACTGTGGTCAAAAAGGATTACCTAGATATACATATTCAAAAAATTCTCGGATTACCACTAGTCAATAAAGCTGCTATCGCCGCTGCTAATTTCAAAATAGCTATAGATGCCGTAAATAGTTCGGGCGGAATTTATGTGCCCGCTTTACTAAAAGCCCTCGGTGTCGAAATGATCCAAGAATTGTATTGTACTCCAAATGGACATTTTCCGCATAATCCAGAGCCTTTGCCCGAACATTTAGGGGATTTAGCCCAATTGATAACAAAAGAAAAGTGTGACCTTGGTATTGTTGTAGATCCTGATGTTGATAGACTAGCCTTTGTCTGCGAGGATGGCTCCATGTTCGGCGAAGAATATACATTGGTAGCAGTAGCTGATTATGTAATCTCGAAAACTCCAGGTAATTCGGTGTCGAATCTTTCCTCAACCAGAGCGCTTAGAGATATTACCGTAGCCAAGGGAATGAAATACGAAGCTGCAGCCGTCGGAGAGGTAAACGTGGTGGCTAAAATGAAAGAAATCAATGCCGTGATTGGCGGAGAAGGAAACGGCGGTATTATCTATCCTGAATCTCATTATGGTCGAGATGCGTTGGTAGGAATCGCCCTGTTTCTGAGTCATCTCGCAGAGAAAAAGTTGAAAATCTCTCAACTGAGGGACTCCTATCCGAAATATGTCATCTCAAAAAACAAAATAGAATTAGACGCTTCAACACCTGTGGACAGTATCCTTGAACAGACAAAATCAATTTTTTCAGATGCGGAAATCAATACTATCGATGGTGTGAAAATAGATTTTCCTACAGAATGGGTCCATCTCAGAAAGAGCAATACAGAGCCAATTATTCGAATATACGCTGAAAGCAGTTCCAAGGAGAAGGCTGAGGAATTGGCTAAACGGGTGATGAAAGAAATCCAACAATTGGTGGGTTAGGTTTTTTATCATCCCAAGTTTTCGCTCAACTTTGTACCATTGCATTCAGCCATGAATATCTATCTCGACAACGCAGCTACCACTCCTCTCGATCCAGAGGTGTTAAATGCCATGCTTCCATATATGCAGGAGCATTTTGGTAACCCTTCTTCTTCACATGCCTTTGGAAGAAAAACAAAGACTGCAATCGAAAACTCTCGAAGAAGCATTGCAAAAGCTTTGAATTGTTTGCCTTCGGAAATTTACTTTACCTCTGGAGGCACTGAGGCTGATAATCTAGCAATGCATGCTGCAATTTTTGACTTAGGTTGCAAGCATATCATCACCTCGGCGATTGAACACAGCGCAGTTATCAAAACAGCAGAACTCTTCGCTGTAAAGGGTATTGTAAAACTGAGTATCGTGCGGCTTACACCTAATGGTCATATTGACCTTTCGCATCTTGAAGAATTGTTAGCTTCAAACGAAAAGTCATTCGTGAGTTTAATGCATGGAAATAATGAAATCGCCAATCTTCTTCCGCTTGCAACGGTTGGTGAAATATGTCACAAATATGACGCTGTATTTCACAGCGATACTGTGCAAACGATGGGGCACTACTCCTTCGATTTGAAGAATACCAAAATCGATTTCATCAACGCCGCAGCTCATAAGTTTCATGGTCCAAAAGGAGTTGGATTTATTTATATCAATCGCAGATTGAAAATTTCCCCAGCTATCACTGGCGGAGGGCAGGAAAGAGGAATGAGAGGCGGAACAGAAAACCTCTATGGTATTGTTGGTCTGGGTAAAGCTATAGAATTGGCTTATGCTCATCTTTCAGAGCATCAAGCTCATGTAAAAGGATTAAAGGCATACATAGTAAATCTTCTTGAAAAGGAGTTACCGGGGGTTCGCTTTAATGGTGATTCTGCATCGCCAGAAAGTCTTTACACTGTGCTTAATGTGACGTTCCCACCTACAGCTAATGCTGATATGATGTTGTTTCTTTTAGACTTGGAGGGTGTGGCATGTAGTGGTGGTAGTGCCTGCAGTTCTGGAGCTACTAAAGGAAGCCATGTTTTGGACGCTATCGGTGCTCTAACACCGGGTAGTGCTTCATTGCGATTTTCCTTTTCGCGTTTTACGAAAAAAGAAGAAATAGAGTATACCGTCGGAAAAATAAAGGAATTATGTGGAATTGCAGTTCCTGCTTAGTTGCAGGTATTGCCGAAGTAAGTCATGATTCCAATAATATCAGCCACTCCCACAACGCCATCTTGATTGACGTCTGCCGCACATTGGTTGTCATATACACATGTGCCATCATCTTGTTGTGCGATTGGGTTAAAGTTGAATGCATCAGGGTCGGTGCAACCGCCATAAATGCATGAACCATCATCTTTTGTGGCTGTTGGATTATAATTAGCGGCATTCGGATAAGTACAGCCAAGGCATGTATAATCACAACTACCATCATCATTTGTGCATGAACTGCAGTAGTTACACGCTGTTTGATCAATGCAGCCGTCCGTGATGACCTGAACTAGTTGGAATTCACATGAACCATCGTCTATGTAAGCGAGGGGGCTGAAATTGATTGCAGCAGAATAAGTACATCCATAACAACTATAATCGCATGATCCATCATCTACACCAGCGAGAGGGTTGTAATTACATGCTGTTTCGAATGTACAGCCTGGAACGGGTACGGCAAAAGTGATAGACCATCCGCCAGATACAGTTCCTACATCCGTAAATACGTCGTCGAGGATGTATAACCTCCATTGGCCATTGGCATTTAGCCCTCCGAAAACGGACGCGAATGTCGCTGCACCTGCTGGAGCTGGATTTTGAACTGGAAAAGGAATGGTAGGATAGGTGTCTACAAAAAAGTCTGTTGGTCGATAGGTACCGCTGGCATTTACAGTGTTGGTGAAAGGAGCGGCTGCTGCATCACTAATCGTGTATGTCACGTTATTCACATCTGTACCAGAACCAATATCACTCAAGAAGGCAAAGCCTACTCCTGAAGGACTTACCACAACCATATCTACGTCATCTGGCCATGTGTGCGAGAGACCATTGATGTTAATGGTCATGGTAGTGATAGACGTAGTCGCTCCCGTTACAGTGATGATTGATGGAAAAGGGTTTGCTGGGCCAGCATCATTAATTGTGATGGGCGCTGGATTCGAATAAGTTTGAGCTCCCAAGGAGAGCGAAACAAGAACAACCAATATCGTAGAGATCAGCTTCATTTTATTCTTAATTGCAAGTGTTACCGAAATAAGTCATTATTCCAATAATGTCTGCGACACCCACCACTCCGTCCTGGTTTACGTCAGCAGCACACTGATTGTCGTATATACAAGATCCATCGTCTTGTTGGGCAATAGGATTGAAATTGAACGCGTCGGGATCGGTGCACCCCCCATAAATGCATGACCCATCATCAATTGTCGCAGCAGGATTGAAGTTGAATGCATTGGAATATGTGCAGCCCTGACAAGAAAAGTCACAACTTCCGTCATCTTCAGGGCAAAGATTACAGTAGTTACAAGCGGTTGGATCTGTGCACCCAGGAGGAGTTGGCTCCACAAGTTGGAATTCGCAAGATCCATCATCGATAAATGCAACTGGGCTATAATTGGTTGCGGCAGAATAAGTGCAACCATAACAACTATAGTCGCAAGAACCATCATCTACTCCTGCTAGTGGGTTGTAATTACAGGCTGTTTCGAAAGTACAGCCGGGAATAGGAACAGCGAAAGTGATGGACCAACCACCTTGTATGCTTCCAATGTCGCCACCGGCGTCGTCCAAAACATAAAGGCTCCAAATTCCGTTAGCGTTTTGGCCGGCAAAAGCTGTAGTAAAAGTAGCTGTACCTGCAGCCGCAGAGTACAGTATGGGTCCAGGTATGGTTCCATAGATATCGGCAAAGGCATCCGTTGGACGGTAAGAGCCAGAAGCTATAAATCCAACAGGTACTGGCTGCGCTGCCGCGTCATCAAGTACAATCGTAGTATTCACGATATCCGCTGAGCCCCCCATGTCACTCATGATGGTAAAATTGGTACCTGCAGGTGAGCGAAGTACAATGTCCACGTCGCTCGGCCATGTATGGCTCATATTAATAAGCGTAACCGTCAGCGTTGTAATGCTTGCTGTAGCTCCCGTAACATTAATATTCGAGGGAAAAGGATTAGCGGGTGAACTATCATTTATAGTGATAGGTGCTGGATTGCTATAAGTCTGGGAGTGAAGACTATAGGTAATAAAAATCGCAAATAAAATGGTGTAGAAACTTCTCATTTCGGACTTTTGGTTACTAGTAAGTCTGTCTTTTAACAAAAGGTTGCCTTATTGCTAAGGTTATTATTTATTTCTAGAAACAAAAATGCACCGAAAAGTTCAATTTCGGTGCATCTCAGGTATGGATATTTTCACTTTATAAATGAATCACCTCGCCGTAGGCAGCTGCCGCTGCTTCCATAATGGCTTCACTCATGGTCGGGTGCGGGTGAACAGTTTTAATAAGTTCTTCGCCAGTTGTTTCCAATTTACGCAATGCTACGGCCTCTGCGATCATTTCTGTTACATTGGCTCCAATCATATGGGCTCCGAGGAGTTCGCCGTATTTTGCGTCAAAAATAAGTTTTACAAAACCATCTTTATGACCCGCTGCACTTGCTTTACCAGAAGCGCTGAATGGGAACTTGCCAACCTTAATTTCAAAACCAGCTTCTTTTGCTCCTTTTTCAGTATATCCCACAGAAGCGATTTCAGGTGAACAGTAAGTACAACCCGGGATATTTTTATAGTCAATAGGCTGCGGATGATGTCCGGCGATTTTTTCTACACAAGTAATTCCTTCAGCGCTTGCCACGTGAGCTAAGGCTTGTCCTGGAGTGCAGTCTCCGATTGCGTAATAACCGGGAACGTTGGTTTGATAGTACTTGTCAACTAGGATTTTTCCTTTGTCGGTTGCTATTCCAACATCTTCAAGGCCTATACCTTCTATATTGGCCACTACACCTACTGCAGAGAGCACGATGTCGCATTCAAATACTTGCTCTCCTTCGGCGGTCTTCACTTTTACTTTACAACCTTTGCCAGAAGTATCCACCGATGTTACCTCGGCGTTGTTCATAATGTCGATGCCATTCGATTTGAAGTTCTTAGCAAGTGCTTTTGATACTTCTTCATCCTCAACAGGAACGATATTGGGCATAAATTCTACAATCGTCACCTTCGTGCCAATGCTGTTGTAGAAGTATGCGAATTCGACGCCAATAGCGCCGCTGCCCACAATCACCATGCTCTTGGGCTGCTCCGTGAGGGTCATAGCTTCGCGGTAGCCGATGATCTTCTTCCCATCTTGAGGAAGATTTGGAAGGATTCGCGAACGTCCACCTGTAGCCACAATAACATGATTGGCCGAATATTCTGTCACTTTGCCTGAAGCATCCGTCACAGCTACTTTTTTACCAGCTTTGAGTTTGCCGGTACCCATGATCACTTCAATTTTATTTTTTTTCATAAGGAATTGAACGCCTTTGCTCATTCCTTCTGCCACACCGCGGCTGCGCTTTACCATTCCAGAAAAGTCTGCCTTCGGTGTATTTACCTCGATGCCATAATCTTTAGCGTGGTTGATATATTCAAATACCGTCGCGCTTTTGAGTAGGGCTTTGGTTGGAATACAGCCCCAATTAAGGCAAATTCCACCCAATGCTTCGCGCTCAATAATCGCTGTTTTCAACCCCAACTGTGATGCGCGGATGGCAGTAACGTATCCCCCAGGACCGCTGCCTAATACTATTACATCAAAATTCATTTTGTGACTTTATTTTTGTGCTGCGAATGTAGTTAGTTTTCATTGAGCAGTCTATCTTATCTTCGCACCTTTCAAAACCAATTAACGAATTTCACATGCTTAATATCGTTTTATTCGGTCCTCCCGGTGCTGGGAAGGGCACGCAGAGCGAAAAGCTCATCGCGCGATACCAGTTGGTTCACCTTAGCACAGGAGATATTTTCCGCGCCAATATCAAAGGCGAAACAGAGCTTGGAAAACTCGCCAAAAGCTTTATCGACAAGGGAGAGCTCGTGCCGGATAGCGTTACTATCAGTATGCTTGAAAGTGAGGTCAATAAGTATGAAAATCCTAAAGGATTTATCTTCGATGGCTTTCCAAGAACCCGCGCACAAGCTGAGGCCCTCGACCAATTTTTGGTGTCGAAAAACACCGAAATTACTTGCATGCTCGCTCTCGAAGTAGAAGAGGAAGAATTGCGTGTACGTCTTCTCAATCGTGCTAAAACCAGCGGCAGACCCGATGATGCAAACCCTGAGGTAATTCAAAATAGAATTGATGTTTATAACAGGGAAACAGCTCCTGTTGCTGATTTCTATAAGGGTCAAGGAAAATACAAGGGCATCGATGGCATCGGTTCTATCGAAGATATTTCTAACAGACTTTTTGAAGCAATTGAGGCCATCGTGGCTTAAAATAATATTATGGCGGATTCGAATTTTGTAGATTATGTAAAAATCTGTTGCCGCTCTGGCAAGGGGGGCGCGGGTTCTATGCATTTCCACAGAGATAAATTCACCGCCAAAGGCGGTCCAGACGGTGGCGATGGTGGAAGAGGGGGACATATTATTTTAAGAGGCAGCAAAGACGTTTGGACGCTCCTACACTTGAAATATCGAAAACACGTAATCGCCGAAGAGGGCGAGAGCGGCGGAAGCGCGCTTAAAACAGGCGCTCAGGGTGAAGATGAAATTCTTCTCGTTCCGCTTGGCACTGTCGCGAAAGACGCAGAAACAGGCGAAGTGCATTTCGAAATTACAGAGGATGGCGAAGAACGTATTCTTGTGCCCGGCGGTCGTGGTGGTCAAGGTAACAATCATTTTAAAACAGCGACACGCCAAACTCCAAAGTTCGCTCAACCTGGCGAGCCTGGAAGAGAAGAATGGAAAATTCTTGAGCTTAAAGTTCTTGCCGATGTTGGTCTTGTTGGGTTTCCAAATGCTGGTAAATCAACCCTTCTTTCTGTGGTATCTGCTGCGAAACCAGAAATCGCCGATTATCCATTTACTACGTTGGTGCCCAATCTAGGTATGGTTCGATACCGTGGCGATCGCTCATTTGTGATGGCCGATATACCCGGTATTATCGAAGGAGCCGCCGAAGGAAGAGGCCTTGGCCATCGCTTCCTTCGACACATAGAAAGAAATTCAAGTTTGCTCTTTATGATTGCTTGCGACACGCAAGACATCAAAAAAGAATATAAGATTTTGGTGAATGAACTAAAAGAATACAATCCTGAACTACTTCATAAGAAAAGGCTTTTGGCTATCACCAAGTGCGACATGCTCGACGAACAAATGATGAATGAAATGAAGGCGCTATTGCCCAAAGACATTCCGTCCATCTTTATCTCTTCGGTATCAGGATTTAACATAGACCGCTTGAAAGATATGATCTGGGATCAAATCAATAATTGATGGATCACTGCACGAGCATATACTTCTTTTCTAGAACTTGAAATTCCACGCGACGATTTTTGGCTCTGCCATCTTCTGTGCTGCTGTCTTCTGCTGGTGCTGCGCTTCCAAAATATTTGATGGCGAGGCGTTCGGTACTAATTCCCTTTGCCACGAGATAGTCAATTACCATTTGTGCTCTGCGTTTGGATAATTCTAAATTGTACTCGTCATTTCCAATGATATCCGCGTGTCCGTCAATTTCCATATACATTGCCTTGTTCTTGCGGAGCAGTAAATAGATTTCTTCGAGTTGCTTTTGGGCGACTTCGTTCAATTCATCTTTATCAAACTCAAAATAAACAGCGTCTAATTTTATCTTGTCGTACTCACTCAATTCAAGTGGAGGATCTACCACCATGCTTTTGATTAATTCATTTTCACAACTGCATTCAGACTTATTACGCACGGGTTTTACGGAAACATGATCGACGTAAACATAACTCCACTTATTGTCCTCCTTGGCACGAGCGTCCTTTGTTCTGGCAAGAATTTTTAATTCTCTATCGATAGAAAAATTTCCAATGGTCACATATTCTTCGCCCCCTTTTGCTGTATAAATATCGCTTACCAATACCCAATCATCATATGCATCAAGCATGTGAAGATGAGGATTGGACAGAGTTGGTTTGAGGGAAATAACTTGATTGCGTTCTTGCTTTAGTCGGGTAGGGGAAAGGGTCATTCCGATTGCGTCGGTGACGTACTTCGAATAATCGGCGGTGGAAATCCACATCTCCAAACAAACCATTTCACCTGCATTGAGTGGTCGTGTGAGTTTGGTGGTGAGATATTCCCGATAGTTTCTTTGTGAAGGGCTATAAACAGCCATTCCAATATATCCTTTGCCGTCTTTAGCTGGTTGAGTGCCGAAGATGTTGTTGGGAACGCCCACTTTGTCGCTGCACTCGTTGAAGTGATCAGGAGTGCCCTCATTCAATTGCGACCACTCGCTGACAGACTTGAGCTGCGCCTGATTAAAATTAGAAGGGCAGTACGCCTTGTCTTCAAAACTTCCATTGGGAACAAGATTTTGCCCAAGACATTCAATGGAAATGAAGAATAATAATATGTGCAGGTTTCGAAGACGTATCACAATGCGAATAACATGAATATTTTCAAATTATTTTAAAAAAACAAAGGCCGCTTATCAAGCGACCTTTGTTGATTCTAATATCACGCCAATTTTTTTACTTCACTGTAAATACCACTCTTCTGTTTTGAGCCTTCGAAAGTGGCGTAGGACGAGTGTTTGCAGGATCTGTGTCGTCTTTGGAAGCTACTTCGATGCGTCCAGCATCAATTCCTCCCTTCACTAAATATTCCTTTACCTTCTCTGCACGACGCTTCGCAATTTCAGCGAGGCGAGGGTTTACAGAGGATTCCTGAATTTCTTCAGTGGTGCTGTGCCCGGTAAGAACGATGCTAATTGCAGCGTTCTTTTTCAAAACTTCAATAAGTTCATCCAATTCTGGTTCGAACTGCGCTGGAATTTCTGAGTTGAGGTTTGCGAAATACACCCCTGATAACTCTACATATTGTTGTGGAGTCATATTGATATCTTTAGCCGTTGCGCGGCTGTAAATAAGTTCTGGCTCTATCACTTCAGCTTTGCCACATACGCACTGACTTGGAGCGTCAACAGCGATGATTTCGATATTGTCTACATAGTAATATGCATCGTTGTTTACTGTGCCTGTAACACCTGCGGGCTTTTTGGTCTTTTCGATGATCATTGCATTTTCCTCACCGAATCCACCAATAACGATGTACTCTTCGTTGCCTTTAGCAATGTAACTTCCGCAGATAAGTTCCCAACCATCCATTGTCTTAATTACAGGATTGTTTTTCTTGGTAATCTGAGGAGTGAATGATAAAGCGAAGTCAGTTCCATTCTGAATTTTTCTATCAGAAAGGAAAATACCAATGTTGTTGGTAGCAAACTTTGATAGTTCAGCAAGACTCACTTGCATTTTGATGCAATACAATTGATCTTTCACCAAACGTTGAGTCAACTTGGTTTCAAGGTAAGTTCTGATTTTCTTTGGATCTTTAGTCAACGCTCTGATACCAGCGTAGCAAGTACCATCTGCAGGATCCTGCTTTCCATAGTCGTTTTGACCGGCAACAACCTTAGTACCTTTCACACCTTGTGCGAAAAGATCTGGACTTGTTTTGTTTGGAGTAAACCAAGGCATACATAGGTCTTTCAATTGACCGTATACCTTGAGTGTCTTTGTATCGCAGTTTTCGAAGCTACCATTCACCACGAGGTTGTCGGATGATGTTGCTGGCGCTTCCTCTTCTTTTTTATCTGTACTTTTAGTAGCAGGTTTTTTTGATACTTGTGAAAATGCTGGTGCAGTGATGAGCAATGCGGCAGCAATAGCAAAAAGACGAATGTTCATGATTATTGAGCGTGTTGGTATTCTTTAATGGTATCTATAAAACATTTGAGTTTGTCTGGGTCAATGTCTGGATATACTCCGTGACCGAGGTTGGCTATGTGTTTAGTGGCGCCAAATTTACTAAGCATTTCTTTTGTTTTGGTGCGAATCGTTTCGAAATCACCATATAAGACAGCAGGATCCAAGTTTCCTTGTAGGGTTTTTGAATCTCCTACTACTGATCTCGCCCACGTCGGGTCCATGTGCCAATCGAGGCCTACGGTGTTGCAATTGAGCTGCGCCAAG
>JBKCOM010000181.1:0-51212 GCA_046309775.1 Flavobacteriales bacterium | reverse complement strand
AGCAAACTCAAACCCGCCGGTAGTTTTGACAACTTGGCCAGTGTGACACGTGAGGTAAAATTGATGTTAGACCCCAACGCGGATCCTTATGCAGCGCCTGCGGGTGATGCAGGGGCTCCACAGCGCTTCGGAGCGAAAGATGTTTTTGATTTGAATTGGGTGCAATTGATGAACGCTTACTCTTGCACAGAGTGCGGACGTTGTACCTCTGAATGTCCGGCCAATCAAACGGGCAAATTACTTTCACCAAGAAAAATCATGATGGACACCCGCGACCGTCTCGAAGAGGTAGGTAAGGTGATGGACAGCAATGGTGGTGAATGGAAAGATGATGGAAAATCGCTTTTAAGAGACTATATCAGCGAAGAAGAACTTTGGGCATGTACCTCCTGCAACGCATGCACAGAAGCTTGTCCGGTGAACATAAATCCATTGGAGATCATCGTCGATCTGCGACGTTATCTCATCATGGAGGAATCAAAGTCACCGGAGAGCATTACTGTAATGTTTAACAATATAGAAAACAATGGTGCGCCTTGGGCATTTGCTGCCGGAGACCGCGCCAATTGGAGAAATGCGTAAAAAAAATGAACAACTTGTTGCAAGAGGCCGAAGAGGACGGCAAGAAAATTTCCCCTATCCTACCCGCTCACATCAAAAATTTTCTCATCGACATTGATGGAACAGTAGGCGAAGACATCCCCAATGAAGAACCAGAGCGCATGGAAGATGCTGGAGTATATCCAGATGCTCTTCAAAAATGCAATCAATGGTATGATGAAGGACATGTTATATATTTCTTTACCTCACGAACGGAGGCACACAGAGAGGTGACAGAAAGATGGCTGAAGAAAAATGGTTTTAAATATCATGGAATCATCTTCGGCAAACCAAGAGGCGGCAACTACCATTGGATTGACAACCATATGGTGCGCGCTACTAGATTTGAAGGCAAATTCACTGATCTCGTTGAAAAAGAGATGGTGATTCAAGTCTTCAAAAGCGAGGAGTAATAACGATTGAACAAACACTTCGATATGAGTCAGGATATTCAAGTAAAAACAATGGCCGAATTCCTTGCCGCAGGTGAGGTTCCTGAAATACTTTTTTGGGTAGGTTGTGCTGGTAGTTTCGATGATCGCGCAAAGCGCATCACTCGCTCGATCGCCAAAATCCTCAACCATTGTCAAATTTCCTTCGCAATACTTGGCGAGGAAGAAAGCTGCACAGGCGATCCTGCAAAACGCGCCGGAAATGAATTTCTATTTCAAATGATGGCCATGCAAAACATCGCAGTGCTCAATGGATACGAGGTAAAAAAAATCGTAACCGGATGTCCACATTGTTTTAATACTCTAAAAAATGAATACGCCGAATTGGGCGGACACTATGATGTGGTGCACCATTCAGAACTCATCAATCAGCTTTTATCAGAAGGCAGAATTAAAATCAAAGAAGGTGGTGATTTCGTTGGAAAAAAAATCACCTTTCATGACCCATGTTATCTAGGTAGAGGCAATAATGTTTACGAAGCTCCTCGCGAGATGCTCTCACATCTCGATGCCGAACTTGTAGAAATGAAACGTTCACGCGCAAAGGGTTTATGCTGCGGAGCTGGTGGGGCACAAATGTTTAAAGAAGCCGAACCTGGCAACAAAGAAGTAAACGTAGAGCGCACAGAGGATGCGCTCGAAACAAAAGCGGATATTATCGCCACCGGTTGTCCTTTCTGTAATACGATGATGACCGATGGGGTAAAACACTTCGAAAAAGAAGCAGAAGTCGTTGTGAAAGACATCGCAGAATTAATCGCAGGAAGAATTTAATTAAAGAAAACACACAACTCTATAAATCACTACGCCATGTTATTGAAAGGTAAAGTAGCCATAATCACCGGAGCCTCTAGAGGAATCGGAAAAGGAATTGCAGAAAAATTTATCGAACAAGGTGCAATTGTAGTTTTCACATACGCCTCATCCGAAGAGAAAGCAAGAGCTCTTGAAGCAGAGCTATCAGCCAAGGGAGGCGTAGCCAAAGGCTATAAGAGCGATGCAGCAAACTACGAAGCTGCTCACGCACTAATCGACGAAGTAGTAAAAGAATTTGGTACTGTAGATATTTTGGTCAATAATGCTGGCATCACTCGCGATAATTTATTGATGCGTATGAGCGAAGAACAGTGGGATGAAATCATGCAGGTAAATCTGAAATCTGTTTTCAATCTTACCAAAGCTGTTATCAAACCAATGCTCAAAGCAAAATCAGGTAGCATTATCAATATGTCATCTGTGGTTGGTGTAAAAGGAAATGCTGGACAAGCAAACTACGCCGCTTCAAAAGCAGGTATCATCGGTTTTACAAAGAGTGTGGCTGCCGAATTAGGTTCCCGCAATATCCGTTGCAACGCTATCGCTCCTGGTTTTATCGAAACAGAAATGACTGGAGCATTGGATGAAAAAGTAGTACAACAATGGAGAGATGCTATTCCATTGAAAAGAGGAGGATCAGCAGAGGATGTAGCCAACGCAACGCTTTTCCTCGCCTCAAATATGAGTGCATACGTGACAGGACAAACCCTGCATGTGTGCGGTGGAATGTTGATGTAAGAAAAAAGAATCGAACTAAAAAGTGGAAATTTTAACACAATCACCTTCGTGGTTCATCCTATTGTGTCTCCTTGCGGGAACAATCTATGCGGGTGCTCTGTATTTTCGTGATAAATTCAATCGCACCTATGGCACGCCGCTCGCGTCGCTTTTAGGAGCAATCAGATTTGTTGCTGTTTCACTTTTAGCTTTCTTTTTATTAAAACCACTCATTAAGTCCACCAATAAAGAAGTGGAAAAACCTATTGTAGTCATTGCACAAGACAATAGTGAGTCCCTTTCGGTGGTAGCTGATAGCAGTTATTACAAATCAACCTATCTCGATAACTTACGGGCGTTAAAAGAAGCGCTTGGCGAAGAATACGACGTGCGTACATTTTCATTTGGAGATAAGTTTGAAGAAGGTATTGATAGCGTGAATTTCAAAGCTCCGTTGACAGATTATTCTAATCTATTCAACGAACTCACCAATCGCTTTAGTGGACGAAATCTCGGAGCCATCATTTTCGCTTCCGACGGTCTCTATAATAAAGGAAGCAATCCCAGCTACTCGTACAAAAAACTCAATGCACCTGTTTATACCGTGGCTCTAGGAGACACAACAGTGCATAAAGATGTTTTAATCTCAGAAGTGGCAGCGAATAGGCTGGCATATCTCAACAATCAATTTCCAATTCAAATAACAGTTGAGGGCCGTAAAGCAGCCGGAGAGACAGTACAAGTGACGGTTAGCAATAAAGGGAATGTTGTATACTCCGAAACTGTGACATTCAGCAATGAGCGTGGGTTTAAAACAATCAATTTATTACAAGAAGCGAAAACAGTAGGGCTTCAGCGCTACACTATAAGTGTAAGTACCGTTAAAAATGAAATTACTATTGCAAATAATCGAAAGGATGTATTTATTGAGGTGCTGGATAGTCGTCAAAAAGTACTTGTGCTTGCCTCTACGCCGCACCCTGACATTCAGGCATTGAGCGAATCCATAGCGAATAACGAAGCGTACGCTGTCGAGGCAAAATTGGTGAAAGACTTCAAGGCCAATATCAATGACTACAATCTGATCATATTCCACCAATTGCCTGCTGTAGGCGGCATAGGACTTAATTATGTAAGTAATGCATTGGATAAAAATATTCCCGCACTTTTTGTATGGGGCGCCAATACAGACTTTAGGGCATTCAATGATTTAAGCGTTGGATATAGCCTTAATAATTACCGCAATTCAAACACAGAAGTAGGCGGAAGTGTGGCGGAAGCATTTTCAATCTTCCAACTCTCACCAAACACAGTAGAGATGATTCGTAATGTACCACCTCTTACAGTTCCTTTTGGAGAGCAGTCAAGCAGTCAAGGAGCAATCACTTTTGTGCGTCAACAGGTAGGCCAGATTGCCACAGACAAACCTCTCATTTCATTTAATAAAAAAGGTGAAAATAAGATTGGGTTAATTGCCGGAGAGGGCATTTGGCGATGGAGAATCAACAGCTTCAGACAATATGAAAATCATGACGCCTTCAATGAGATGGTGACTAAAATGGTGCAATACCTAGCAGTGAAAGACGACAAATCATTGTTCAGAGTTAATGCTAAAAATGATTTTCCTGAGAACGAACCCATCATCTTCGACGCCGAGTTGTACAACGCCTCGTATGAAGCCATCACGGATAAGGAGATTAAAATAGTGATTAAAAATGAAGATGGTAAAGAATTTCCTTACACCTTCTCACCTCTTGGCGGACGCTACAAACTCAATGCAGGCAATCTACCCGTGGGCAATTACAAATATGTAGCGACCGTAGTAAGCGAAGGGCAAAACCTTACTGAAAGTGGCGAGTTCAGTGTGAGTGCATTGCAAGTGGAATTGACGAATACAGTTGCTGATCATAAATTATTATATCAATTTGCAAAGGACAATGGCGGAGAAATGGTAAGTCCTCGAGAGGTATCTAAATTGGCAGATCTCATAAAAGCGCGCGAAGACATCGCTTCGATCTCATATGAAAATAAAGAGCTGAATGATCTTATCAACTTCCGTTGGATACTATTCCTTCTTATAGGTCTTTTATCATTGGAGTGGTTGCTGAGGAAGCGAGCGGGAACGTACTAGATAATAAGATAATAAGATAGTAAGATAGTAAGATAGTAAGATAGTAGGCTAGTAGGCTAGTATGATAGTGTGAGAGAGTGAGAGTGAGAGGACAGGGGTTGGAATTCAGAATTGTGAATTGTGAATTTTGAATTCCGAATTATGAATTATGAATTACGAATTCCGAATTTTGAATTATGAATTACGAATTGCGAATTATGAATTCTGAATTATGAATTCAGAATTGTGAATTCCGAATTCAGAATATAGAATATAGAATTTGAGGGCATTGATTAAGATCGGGGGGGTGCCGGAGCACTTCAATTTACCGTGGCAATTGGCCTTGGAGAAAGGGCTATTTGAGAGTGCCGGGCTGGATGTGCAGTGGACCTTTTATGCTGGTGGCACGGGAGCTATGACGGCAGCCCTGGCGCGTGGAGAGCTCGATATCGCTATACTTTTGACAGAAGGATACGTGAGCGCAATATCTCAAGGTTTAGAAGCAACAGTAGTAAAAACATATATCGAATCCCCATTAGTATGGGGAATTTATACAGGCGTAGAAAATTCACTTCTAGAATTAAATTCTCAAAAAGGCCTAAAATACGCAGTCTCCAGATTCGGATCAGGCAGTCATCTCATGGCAATGGTTCACGCCAGACAAAGAGGAATTCGAATTGAAGAAAGTCAGTTCCAAGTTATTCAAAGTTTACATGGTGGTGTCGACGCTTTAATGACTGGAAAGAGTGATGTTTTTTATTGGGAAAAATTCATGACTCGCCCTTTTGTAAAAAACGGGAGCCTAAGAAAAATCGGTGAATTCAACGCTCCATGGAGCGGCTTTCTCATCGTGGCCAGTGCCAACGCCATGCAAGAAAAATCTAAAGAAATAAAAGCCGTGCTTGATCTCATGATTCCTGAATGTATTAGTTTCAAAGAGGATAACCTTAGTCCTACTCATCTATCAAGAAGATTTGAGATGACTGAAACTGAGGCCATCAAATGGCTTGAAAATACCTTATGGAATAATAATTATAATCTCAATTTAAAAAGCCTTGAAAACGCCAAAACAGCTCTAGGAAGTATCGGATTCCCTACGGAGAAAATAGATTCCGAAAAATGTCTTGCGGAATGGCTCAAACCTATTTAATTTTTTATGAAAAAATATTGGCAAATTAAATGGTTTCGTAGGCTCACTTATTCACTAATTGTCATAGGATTATTAATTGCTTTCATGAAGCCAATTCTACGTGGCCTCGGAAATTATCTTGTAGCCGAAGACCCTCTAGAATACTCCGAAGTAGTGGTGGTGCTCGGGGGCAGCAGCTACGAGCGAGGTATGGAGGCAATCAAAGTACACCAACTCTATCCAGCAAAAAGATACATAACAACTGGTGGTAATATCCCGGGCGCTTTGTTGGCCCTTGACACTACGCTTCTCGAAGCACAACTTACAGCGCATTTCATGATAAAAAAAGGAATGCCTGATAGTCTAATTATTCCATTGATTTCAGCCACTTCTACCCAAGAAGAAGCCATTGAAGTGCGAGCCTTCGCGGAAAAAGAAAAATTCAAGTCCATTACTATTCTCAGCAATGATTATCACCTTCGAAGGGTTAGGCGAACCTTCAACAAAGCGTTTGAAGGGAGCGACATCATCGTCCGATATCATGGCGCACCGAGCGAAGACTTTGACCCCAATAACTGGTGGAAAAAAGAGTCGGGACTTGTCCTTACCAACAACGAATATATTAAGCTAATCTACTATTTTATAAAGCATTAAGCAGTAGTCAGGTTTTTATAAAGTGTTAATAATTGCGACGACCACACCCAATTTGGGTCGAAAAAATCGTATATTTGACAAACCTGAACATCTCTGATCGCCTATGAATGAAGAAGATCGCGAACAGCACTACGCCGAGGATTTGGTGAACCGATACGAGAAGATGCTGGCGAATGACGAATCCTATTACTTCGATATCGAAGAGTTCGAAGAGATCGTCGACTTTTATTGTGACAATAATAAATTCAATCAAGCGCTACACGCTATCAATTATGCCTATACCCTATTCCCTGAGAATACGGTGTTGATGTTGCGTGAGTCGCAAATACTAGCAGGCATGGGGCGCCTTTCTAAAGCCCTTTCACGACTTCGTACTCTGGAGAAATTCGAGCCACGAAATCAAGAAGTGGTTCTCACCATGGGATCAATTTACAGCCAGTTGCGCGAACATAAACAGGCAATAGAGCTATTCAAACGCGCCTTGGAAATGGGCGGCGAGGAAATGGAAGAAGAAATCTATCTTGAAATTGCTCTAGAATATGAGAACATGGATCGCTTCGACAAGGCAATTGAAACATTACAAGAAGCTCTCAAGAAAACTCCAGACAACGAAACATTGATGTATGAGTTGGCTTATTGTTTTGAAACAGCCGACCGCACAGCCGAGTGTATTGAATATTATACTGCATTTATAGAAAGACATCCTTTCAGTTTTCCGGCATGGTACAACATCGGAAATGCCTATCAAAAACTCGATGAGCTAGAGAAGTCTATCGAGGCGTATGACTATTGTATTGCAATCCAGCCAGACTTTGCTCCGGCGTATTACAATAAGGCACATGCCTTATTTAAAAGTGAAAAGTATACGGAAGCAATCACTGTTTTCGAAGAAACTTATGCATACGAGCCTCCTCAAGCGCCCATCTATTGTCACATTGGAGAGTGTTTTGAAAAGCTCGAAGAATTTGACAAAGCATTATTTTATTATAAGAAATCCATCCAAAACGATGAATACTATGCAGACGCTTATGTAGGCATCGGAATGGTGATGGATCTTCAAGGCAAAACGACAGAGGCCCTCAATTACATCGAACGAGCAATAGAACTCGAACCAGAAAATCCAGACTATCATTTGTTTTTAGTTGAGATTTTCAAAAAGATGAATCACCTCGCAGAGGCCGAAGCTATCACTGAAACGTTGATCTTGCGTTTTCCTGAAAATGAAGACGTTTGGCTCGACCACAGCGATATCTTTTTTATCAAAAAAGACTACGAAACAGCTCTTGCTGCTATAAACGAAGGATGGCAGAAGAATCCGCAGAGCACGGCTCTAGGATATAGAAAAGTAGCGTATCTCAAAGCCGCTGGTAAATTGGAAGAAGGATCAGAATTGCTCTTGCGCCTATTTCAAAACGATCCAGAGGGAGCGGAAGAACTCGTGGAGTATTTTCCACAGGTCAAATACGACAATTTATATCAATCACTTCTAAGGGAGCATCTAGGTAAAAAGAAGGGTTAGAAAAACCTATTATCTTTGCGCCCCTTTTGGAACACACCATCCTTAATTACTCTAACATGAATTTTAAATTAAACCATCTACCCGAGCGCACTAAGAAAAGTCGTGAATCAGGATTGACTATGGTAATGGACAAAGCACTCACCATTCGTCAAGCTGAAGACCTCATCGAAAGCAGCGGCGAATTCGTAGATATTGTAAAGCTCGGTTTCGGAACATCCGCCTTTGCATCTAACGTCAAAGAGAAAGTTAAGCTCTACCAAAAGAATGACATGAAGGTGTACGTGGGAGGAACCCTCTTTGAAGCCTTCTATGTGCGCGGTCAAATGGATGATTACGAGCGCTACATTAATAGCCTCGGTCTCGACACCGTTGAAATTTCTGACGGAAGTATGTCTATCCCACATGCTGAAAAATGTGAGTTGATTGCAAAATTTGCAAAAAACTATCGCGTGCTTTCTGAGGTGGGTTCCAAAGAAGAAGGCATTCTCATTTCTCCAGCAAAATGGATTAAAATGATGAACACCGAACTTCAGGCTGGAAGTTGGAAAGTAATTGCAGAGGCTCGCGAAAGCGGCACCGTTGGTATCTATCGCCCGAGCGGACAGGCCCACGTGTTGCTCATCAACAAAATCCTTCAAAAAGTCAAAGCAGAAGACATCCTCTGGGAAGCTCCTAAGAAGGCACAGCAAGTATATTTTATCAAGCATTTGGGTGCAAATGTCAATCTGGGCAACATCGCAGAGAGTGATGTGATTCCAATGGAATGCCTCAGAATCGGTTTGCGAGGCGATACTTTCTTCGAATATTTGCCGGAGAGTATTGTTTCAAAAATGAAAGCATAACACCATGATCAATGAAATCACAGTGTCTCAATTAAAGCACTGGCAAGACACCCAGCAATCTTTTCAATTAATAGATATTCGAGAAGATGAAGAGGTAGCACTCGGCTCCATAGGAGGAGAGCATATCCCGATGGCTCGCGTGCTCAATCATTTAGATAAAATCAGAAAAGACATCCCGGTTGTGGTGCATTGCAACAGCGGAAAACGCAGCAGCGCCGTAGTGTACACCCTCATGCACAAACATCAATACAACAACGTATATAGCTTGTGTGGCGGTATTCAGGCCTATGCGGCTGAGATAAATCCAGCCATATTTCAAGCTTATTAATTTATAACTATCAATGGAAATCATTCAACAAATCATCGACTTTACATTGCATATCGATGAAAAACTTCAGTATTTCATTGCTGAATATGGAACACTTACTTATGCAATTCTTTTCTTGATTGTATTTGTTGAAACAGGATTGATTGTAATGCCTCTTCTGCCCGGCGACTCGTTGCTTTTCGCCGCCGGTGCACTTTGCGCTGCGCCAGATAGCGAGTTGAAAATCTACATCGTTATTCCTTTACTTATTGCTGCAGCGCTACTCGGTGATAACGTCAATTATTTTGTAGGGCGTTATTTTAGTGAACAGATCAAAAAGCGAGAGCGCATTTTATTTTTCAAAAGAAAATATATAGAAGACACTGAAGCATTCTATGCAAAACACGGCGGAAAGACTGTGATTATGGCGCGCTTCGTTCCCATCGTTCGCACCATTGCTCCATTTGTAGCTGGTGCTGGGAATATGCCCTATAAAAGGTACATCACATTTTGCATCGCTGGTGCACTCCTATGGGTGATTGGCCTTTCGATGTTGGGATATGCTTTTGGCAACTTGGAGTTTGTGAAAAATAATTTCGAAATTGTCATTCTAGCTATCATCGGAATAAGTGTGTTGCCAATCATTTTCGGCTTTCTCAAAGCTAAATTTGGAAAGAAAACAGCATGAGAACATTCGGCCTCATTGGTCTGCCACTGGGCCATTCTTTTTCAAAAAAGTATTTCAGTGAAAAATTTGAGAAGCTCAAAATTGAAAACTGTGCCTATCAAAACTTCGAAATTCCTGATGTTTCTTTGATTAAGGAAATCGTTCAAGCACACGACGATCTTCGTGGTTTGAATGTCACTATTCCCTACAAAGAATCAGTGATTGCGCATCTAGACGATATCGACGCGGAAGCAAAGTTAATTGGCAGCGTCAATTGCATTCATATTGACGAAGCACGTCAAACTACAGGTTACAATACCGATGCGTACGGGTTTTATCATAGCATCAAACCTTTTTTAGAAAACAAATACGAAAGGGCCTTGATCCTCGGCACCGGCGGTTCTTCTAAAGCCGTGGCCTATGTGCTCAAAAAATTAGGTTTGAAAGTTTACTTTGCCACACGAAGTCCAAAAGATGATTTTCATATGAGTTATAAAGAACTCACAAAAGAAAACATCGTTCACTTTCCGCTCATCATCAACACAACGCCTGTCGGTATGTTTCCGAATAATGAAGAGTGTCCCAACATTCCCTACGACGGAATTACAGAAAAGCACTTTTTATATGATCTCGTCTACAATCCTGAGGAGACCGTATTTCTAAAGAAAGGAAAAGAAAAAGGAGCACAAATTTCCAATGGGAAACTTATGCTCCAACTTCAAGCCGAAAAGAGCTGGCAGATTTGGAATCGTTAAGCCTTGATTACCTTACTACCAATTGCGCTGTGCGCACGGTTTGCTCTTCGTTGTTTTGCACTTGCACAATATACACTCCCGCTTCATAATTTGAAACGTTCAATTGAGTGGCATTATTCAGTTGAGCTACAAGCTGACCCGTAGAACTGAATATTCTCACCTCATTATTTTTTCCAGTATGCGTGAGGAACACTACATCCTGCGCTGGGTTTGGATACACAGTCATGTCATTAGTTTCTGCTTCGGCAACACCCGCTGACAATGTCACTGCGTCCAACAAATCGAGGATATTATTTCCAACACTTGATCCGAGATACAATCCACCTTCATTGCCGAATGTTGGATGAATACCACCATATAAGCGGCTTATAGCGCCTTCATTGGCAGCTTCCCAAATGCTGTTGAATTGGCGAGGATTACCCCAAACACCTGTCCATGTGTTATCTGTGAATGCTACATCTTCGCCGAGTAGGTGCGTCAATACCGTACCCATTGCCCCACTCTGTGAGCTATGCCCTGATGGAAACTCTGGGAAAGGAGGTGTTGGATTGAGAAGTGGCAACCAATCTGGGTTGATGTATTGTCTGATATATGTCCCTGGGCGCTCTGTATTGTAAACATATTTGGTCTTCCAGCATGCTAAGAATGCGTCGCTCAAAGCCATACCCAAGAAACCGTAAACCACAGCTGCTTTCTCAAGGTTTGCACTTTCGGCAATCAAGAGCTGGCGCGCAAGGCTCATACTATGACCAGGAGGGGTAATCGTGCCAGCGCCATCTGCCCACCACTGAGCGATATTGGTTTGTTCTGCCGTCAAATTCAAAGAAACTTCATAAACCTCGTTCATCGCAAGGTGCCAAGCATCAGCCTCATCTGTTCCGAACTCAGGAATGAATTGAGAAGGCATGATAGCATCTTCCGCGTTATCGCTAACGAAGGGACGATTATTGCCCCAATATGGCTGTAACGCCTTCTGTGGATTGCCATTCACAATCTCTGGCTTCCATAAGCCGTCGCCTTCTGGGATCACATAAGAAGCAGGAAAATTATTCTCCTGGCATTGATGTCCACCATCTGTAATACTGTGTTGAAATACAGCATTAGCGACAGCTATACCATAATCTCTCGACTCATCAAAGAAAGGCACACTCGCAAACTGTGCATTATATGCATCACGAATGGCATACAATGCTGCTTGATTTTCAAGGGTGCAGTTATAATAGAGACTATCAATGATAGCGCATAATGCATTATTAGCAACAGTTGGCCAATGGTATTCTATACTCTCATCAGGTGTTGGGCCGCTCTCAAATTGGTATGCTTGATTCTTTAGAGAACCATAGATCGGCGAGCCATGCTCCACAGATTCATATAATGCCATACCAATGTAACCGAAGGAACGAGATGCAACTGGAGGAGTAAAGCCCGGTGTTTCGGGTACGAGTTCGAGCAACAATTCAACATAATCATTGGCGACATCCGCAGAATAAGTGTTGAGATTAGATTGAGCTGTTGCGTAGACTGAAAACACAACGCCCAAAAGCGCGAGGTAAAGATTTTTCATCTGGTTAAAGTTGTTGTTAGTGAGGCAAATATACAAACTTATCGACAAAAAACAAACATTTATCGAAAAATTACAAAATTATCACAAGAGTGCTAGTGCCCTCAGATAGAACACCTTACCCCAAAAAACTTCCAAAACACCTTTATTTCCTAACTTTGCGCGCTATGACGCTTACCCGAAATGCCTTTATTCAACAATTGCCTGAAATCACTGATGAGCTGCAATTATTATTTGGGAAAGAAGATCAGATCGTCATATTTGATATTGGCGCATGCGAGGGGGAAGATGCTGTTCGTTATAGCCGATTATTTCCACAAGCCCACATTTACGTTTTCGAGCCTCGTCCTGATAATCTCGAAAAAATATCCAGCAATCTAAGAGACTATCATGTTAGTATGGCTAAGGTTTTTGATATTGCCCTATCATCGTCCAAAGGCTTCGCCACTTTCTATCTTAGTTCTGGCAAACCTGAGGAGGTCGGAGATTCAGATGAATGGGATTATGGCAACAAAAGCTCTTCATTGCTTCCCCCCGGAGAGAAAATGAAGGAGCACACGGAATGGTTAGAGTTTAAAGATACTTTGGAAGTCAAAACTGAAAGGCTCGATTCATTTTGTGAAATTCACAACATTTCAATGATTGATTTCATACATATGGATGTGCAAGGGGCTGAGCTCATGGTGCTAGAAGGTGCAGGCACTATGCTTACTCAAATCAAGGCCATTTGGATGGAAGTCGAAGCAGTAGAACTTTACAAAGGCCAGCCTCTAAAGACGGACGTTGAAAAATTTATGGTTGCCAACAATTTCGTTTGTGTAAAAAGCACCGTTGGTTCCGTAGCAGGTGATCAACTCTACGTTAACAAGAAGCTCATTTCATCATCCACAATCGATACTTTAAAAAAACTTGATAGACGAAAGCGTATGAATGCCCGAATTAGGCAATTTTATTATCGCTTGCGCAACAAGCTCAGCGGAAATTAATCTTCGCTCCTCGCCTATGATTTTTGTCTATTTACAAGGTGGTCTTGGCAATCAAATGTTTCAATATGCATTTGCGAAAGCACTTGCAGTGAAGCAAAACATGTCCTTTGTTATCGACACATCGCATTTCGAAAAGGCAGCCACCCTTGGAGAAACACCTAGAAACATTCAGCTCCAACTTTTTCAGACAGATTTCAAAATAGCATCAGAATTTGAACTTCAACTTCTCGATAGTTTGCGCTATCCCTCATTGCTCAATCGCATTTGGAATAAAATAGCTCAACACCATCCATTAGAAATAATTGATGATGAAAAGCCTATTGCTCATATAGAATCCTCAACCTCTCCCAACTATTTGCTTTCAGGCTATTTTCAAAAAGAAATTTACTTTAATAGAATCGAAAGTGAAATTCGCAGTGATTTTCAAAGTAAGGAAATCATCACGCCACCATTTAAGACTCATTCAAAAACAATAAGTGTTCATATAAGGAGAGGTGACTACATCACCAATACCAATGCCAACGCACATCACGGAGTGTGCGGCATGGATTATTATGAGCGCGCATTTTTTTATATCGAATCAAAAATTTCAAATCCTCAATACATTTTCTTTTCGGACGATATTGAATGGTGTAAAGAAAATTTCAGAAATAAAGACAATGCTTTTTTTATAGAAGATCGCAGCGGTAAACCTGAACATGAAGACCTGGTTTTGATGAGTAAATGCGCTCATCATATCATTGCTAATAGTAGTTATAGCTGGTGGGGAGCTTGGCTCAACCCAAGTGCTTCCAAAATTGTTGTAGCTCCTGCGCGATGGAACAATGCACAAATCAGTGCTACCAATCAGTATGTACCACCAACATGGAAACAGCTATGAGCGCGCCACTGGTAAGTATTGTGATTCCAATTTATAATAGCGAATATTATATTCGAGAAACCATCGTCAGCATACTGAATCAATCCTATAACAATTGGGAATTGTTGTGCATAGATGATGGAAGTACTGATGAAAGCGCGTCAATCGTTCAGTCTTTTCAAGATGATAGAATACGCTATATCCGAAATGAAAAAAACTCTGGTATAGCATACTCTCGCAATCGCGGTATCCATGAAGCTAAAGGTGAGCTCATAGCATTTCTTGATTCGGATGATCTTGCGCATCCTGAAAGACTTCAAAGACAAGTGGAGCGAATTACCCAAGACCCCAGTATCGATGTAATCTTCACACGAATCCAACAAATCGACGTCTATGGAAATCCAGCGGGCCGTTGGCTTGAAGATGAAATGTATGTTACAGAGCAATCTATAAAGGAAAATCTCCCTTATGTCAATTGCCTTGCGCAACCGACTGCGTTTGGAAAGAAAAAAGTTTTTATTGAATTCCCTTATCGTAGTGAATATAGAGATTCCGAAGACTATGCACTTTGGCTCGAACTACTCATTGCCGGAAAGCGACTGGTGAAAATCGACGAGGCCCTCACCTACTATCGCATTCGTCCGTCTAGTGAAACGCAGCGCTCCATCAAAGACCCGATTACAAAAGACATTCGATTTAGAGAAACTTTCTGCGCCCTGATGCGCGAAAACCCCAATGCACAGGGCATTATTTCGATTCATGAAAAAATTATTCGTACTCAAAAAATAAACGCGCTTAAAGAAAAATATATCAAGAAGCCCGTTCACTCAATCTTAAAGGTGATTCGTGCCAATCCCTTTGCACTAGTAATAAAGCTCATTCAACTTTATCTCTTCCTTCAAAAAAATAAAGAAAAAAAATACGCCTTCTTCATCCCTTTCTATCATATTGGAGGAGCAGAAAAAGTTCATCTGAGCATTATCAATTCTTTCAAACATTCAGACAATATTGTATTTTTTACAAAAACCTCCGGCGAACGTGGCTATTGGAATGAATTCAATTCACATGCTTCTTGCATTGATATTGGCAAATTAGCTTGGTATCCATTCTTTAAAAAAATCACTGGAAAAATGATTGTCAACTTTGTCAATCATTCCAAGATTAAAACTGCCATCAGCAGTAACTCTATATTCTTTTATGAAAATGTAAAGGCATTCAGTTCAGATATTCGATGCATTGACTTGATGCACGCCTTTGTGCATCCCGAAGAAAGTGGTCCTGAAAAATGGTCGTTGCCCGTCGTATCACGTTTGGATAAACGCATTATTATTGGTGAAAAGACTAGACGAGATTTCGAAGAGTTCTATCGAAAAAACAATGTCGACGCTCAGTACTTACAAAGAATAGAACTTATCAGAAACTATGTTCATATTCCAGACGACGTTCACATCCATCAAGAATCGCCCATCAAACTTATTTATATTGGACGCGGCACTCCTGAAAAAAGAGTGAACTTAGCCGCACGGATAGCTCAGAACGCCCGAGAATTTCATAGAACAGAAGCCATCACTATGATAGGCGATATAGAGCATGCAATAAATCTTGAATTAAAAAAATCGTGCACGTTTAAAGGAATCATTCGCAATGAAAAAGAAGTGATGAACTGCCTTCTCCAACATGATATACTCCTGCTTACATCAAGCAGAGAGGGTATGCCAATGGCCGTTGTAGAAGCGATGGCTTGCGGCGTGATACCTATCGTGACAGCAGTGGGTGATTTACCCAATGTAATCCATCATGGTGTGAATGGCTTTCTACTGCCTGTAGAAAATGAGACCCTTATTGTAGAAAATACAATTAGTATCATCAAGGACCTCGGGAATGATTTAAATAAACGAAATGAGATAGCACGCGCAGCGCGACATACTGCAAAGGAGCTTTTCGCCGAAGAGAGATTTAGAAAAATGTGGCAACAAACCATTGCAATCAATGAATAGCTTTAGAAAAATATGGCATCATCCGTTGACGAAGAATTTCTTCGTTTACAGCTTTGGTGCTTTATTTTTAAAAGGTGTTTCATTCCTTCTCCTTCCTCTTTACACCAAACTGCTTTCTCCAGAAGAATATGGAGTGCTCGACTTGCTCGCCACATTTACCAATATTCTCGACATATCCTTATCGCTCGGATTATTGTCTGCGTTAATGATTGAATATTTTCATTATACCGATCAACAGCGAAAAAAAATATTCGATACGGTCGTTTCCATCTTTCTCTCGTTGAGTTTGCTACTCTATGTAATTGTGATTTGTGTTGCTATTCTGTTTAGAGAAAAATTATTCACCTCCACTCCTTCACTGCTTATTTTACTCTCAGCGCTTACTGCCTACTTGACCTTCTTTCAAACATTCACCATCACAATCTTGAAGCAACGTGAAGAGGCTAGTCGCGCTACAGTATTACAAGTTGGTAGCGGCATTATTAGCATCAGTCTCAATGTTCTTTTCGTCTACGGATGGTCTTGGGGCGTAGCAGGTATTATTTGGTCCTCCTTTATTGGAGTACTTCTTTTTAGTGGGTATGCATTTTACTTTATTACTAAAGAACTTCAATTCAATTTTGTCTTTGATCGGGATCAATACTTGCACTTCCTCAAACTAGGACTACCATTCGTTCCAAGCGCAATTATGCTTTGGTTGATGACCAGTGCCAATCGTTGGATTTTGCTTAATTATACAGACCTAGAGCAGGTAGGATATTATTCTTTGGCTTTTAAGTTTAGTAGTCTATTCGAACCACTCATTATTGCTCCTTTTCTTAGCGCCTACACACCGCGAGTAATGAAACGCTTTCAGACCGGCGACTATACTCAAGAACTTTACAAATTTTTATTGGGAGGCATACCAGCCTTTATCATCATGGGCTTTGCGTTGCAATTATTAGCTAGCTGGATGATTGATGAAAAATTCTATCCTTCCCTTATCCTAATACCAATGCTTGTATTCAACGCGTATTTCAGCTTAATGGCTCAAGTGTGCGCATATATTCTGGTATATCAAAAGAGAATACTGGCGATGTTATCGGCAATTACCGGAGCGGCCGTTATTGGTGTTGCAACCAACTTTTTGCTAGTACCCGCCTACGGTGCTATGGGCAGTGCGATTGCTTACAATCTCAGCGGGCTCACTTGGCTTATCTGGATCTACGTGCTGCAAAGAAGAGAACGTGTAAATTTGAAATTGCATGGACGTTAAAAAATTGATGCTCGACATCGTCTCCCTCAATTTCACCGATCTTAGAAAAAGATGGGATAAGTTGACGCGCCGTATCCGCAGACAATTTCTTTACAGCAATAAAACGAAACCGCGACCACAGGATATCCCTGTTATTATAAACAATCGCGATCGCTTTCGCTATCTAAAGCAAGTAGTAGAACGTTGCGAAGAAATTGGATTTAGAAATATCATTATTCTAGACAACGAAAGTACCTATCCGCCTTTATTGGACTATTACAAATCCACTAAACACCATGTCATTCGAACAGGACGAAACGGTGGTCCACGGGCTATATGGAATAGTCCAGAAACTAAACCCTATCTCAACAATTACTACATATATACCGATCCCGACGTATTGCCCGATTCCGCGATAACACTTACATGTATTGAGGATATGCTCCACACGCTTGAAGCTAACAAAGGATTGGAAAAAATCGGACTTGGTTTGCATATCGATGATCTACCTGATCATTTTCACCTTAAGCAAGATGTCATTGTATGGGAAAATCAATTTCATCGAGCTATTGTGAGCGATAGATATTTCAAAGCGCCTGTGGATACAACCTTTGCTTTGTATGCTCCCTACCAACGAGGTGGCGGCGAATGTGCTGCATACCGAACACGAGCGCCTTATCTTGCGAAGCATTTGCCTTGGTATGAAAACACAGCGCAACCACACGAAGAAGACATCTATTACCGCGAACACGCAAAGCCAGCGGATTCGCATTGGACACAACGAATGAACGAACGATGAAAAAATCCATCTGCTTCTTTAGTAGCTTCTTCGTTGGAGGTAAAATTCCATACTATGTGGAATATTATCTCACGCAGTGTCGTCAGCACTTTGATGAGTTTATTTATTTGTATAATGAGCAAATCTTAGATGCTTCATCAGCCGATTTTTTAGCACAAAATAATATCCAAGCATTTCCCGTAAAAAATGAAGGCTATGATTTTGGAATGTGGTATAAAGCATTTAAGAGCATTGATTCGCAATCCTATCACACCGTTGCACTCATCAACGACAGCTGCATTCTATTTCGCCCAATGGATGATGTCTTTAAAGCAATTCAAAATTCAAAAGCACACTACATCGGAATGCTTCGAAGTGACCGCTATGCGCCCCATATACAATCCTTCTTTGTGATCATAAAAGATGAAGCAGTTCCTGCTGCCTTTGAGTATTTTTTACAAAAAGGTATCGTTTCGGACTATCGTCAAGTAATTCAGACCTATGAAATTGGATTGAGTCAACACATGATTCAACAAGGTTTTCACATAGAGGGACTTTACAATAAAGGATTTGAAAGTTTTGAAAAAAATCCTTCCTTCGCGCGAGTCAAGGAACTCATCGAGGAAGGAATGCCGATGATTAAAAAGAAAATCGTCTTTAGGAATTATCGCGGTTTGGAACATTACTGGGTTGTGCGGATGAATTTCAATGCTGACTATAGAATCTACTTTGACTTTATAAAAAAACAATACGATAAAAGCAGCCTCATTGACATAGAGCGAGTGATGCGCGATGCTCCACGTCAACATCATTTTGATTTATTCCTTTTTGCAATTGCACGTGGTTGTGCAAATTTTTTGCGAGCAATACCAGGAATGCGCTGGCTCTTCCATCAATCCATTTTACTAATTAAAAAATTTAGAAAATGAAGAGCGTTGCTTTTACTGTAATCAATTACCATGGAGAAAAGGACGTGATGGCGTTCTTTTCAAAAGAGTTGTTGTACCAAAAAGAAGTGAAGCTCATTCCAATTCTGGTGAATAATGGAAGCCATGATATCCCATCCTTGAAAGATTATTGTGAAAAGAACAACATTCATTTTTTGAACCCAGGCAACAACCTAGGATATCTAAACGGAGCTGCATGGGCATTGGACTATTGTAAAAAAGAAAACATCTCATTTGACTATTTCATTATTTCTAATTATGACATTCATTTTAGAACGAAAAACGATCTAAAAGAACTTGTTGAGCAGGCTCAAGAAAATAACTTTGATGTAAGCGGTCCACAAATACTCAACATGCCCTCTGAAAGCGCAGCCAATCCAATGTTTTTGAATAGAATATCACACGCGCATATCCATCGATTAGCACTTGTAAATCGTTTCTATACCATCTCCGTTATCTACCAATACCTTCATATACTTAAGAAATTTTTCAAAAAAAATCGAAGCACTGCGCAACAGACAACTTCCTCTTGTTATGCGATACATGGAAGTTTCATGTGTTTTTCAAAATCATTTTTTGAAAAAAAGGGAATACTACAATACCCTTCTTTTCTGTATGGCGAAGAACTCTATATCGGGGAGCAATGCAATATCATTGGAGCCCGCTGTGGCTGGACAGATGAAGTTGTGATCGAGCATCACGAACACATTACAACAGGTAAAATAAAGAGTCGAAAACATATCGGTTTTTTGTATGATTCTATTTCATTCCTAAAGAAAAACTATTTCTAAAAATATGGTCAGCATCATCGTGCCCACATACAATGAAGAAAAGCATATTGCTAAGCTGATTGAATGTTTGCTTTCGCAAGACTATCCACAAGATCAATTAGAAATATTAATTGCTGACGGCAGGAGCACCGATCGCACAAGAGAGATCATTGAGACTTATTGTAAAAATCACAATAACATTCGACTCATTGACAATCCGGAAAAGTTTGTACCCACAGCGCTCAACCGCTGCATTGAGGCTAGCCGCGGAGATATTATTGTGCGCATGGATGCTCACTCTGGCTATCCCACGCACTATGTAAGCACGCTGGTAAATGCGCTCCAAGAACTAGGTGCAGATAACGTAGGCGGTGTTTGGATTACAGAACCTGGAGCTGATACGGCCGAGGCGCACGCTATCGCGCTCGCCACCAGTGATTCCTTCGGAATTGGTAATGCAAGTTATCGCCTCGGAGCCGACGCCATCGTAGAAGCAGATACTGTACCTTATGGATGCTTTCCTAAAAGTCTATTTGACCGCATTGGCAAATTTGATACAGACATGCTTCGCAATCAAGATGACGAGTTTAATGGAAGGATAATTAAAAACGGAGGTCGTATATTCTTGATTCCAGATTTGCATATTCAATATTACGCCCGTCCTACGTTCCAACTGATGCGTAGAATGTATGCACAGTATGGACTTTTTAAACCACTTGTAATGATCAAGCTGGGTAAACCAGCAACACTCAGGCAATTTGCGCCACCTGCCATTGTGATGCTCCACCTGTTCGCGTTCTTATCAATTTTTATTTCAAAAAACATCTTCGCGCTGATGTTTTTGCCATTAGCTCTGTACTACAGCATTGCATTGTATAAAGCTATAACATTGGCAACACAGAGCTATTTTCACCAGCGCACAACATTATTCTTTAAGCTACTTCTAGCATTCCCGATGATTCATTTCAGTTATGGAATTGGTTATATGCGAGGTTGGTTAAAATTTGTCATTC
Organism: Flavobacteriales bacterium; assembly: GCA_046309775.1. GTDB lineage: Bacteria > Bacteroidota > Bacteroidia > Flavobacteriales_D > Sanyastnellaceae > JAIXWP01. The sequence goes on along the minus strand of JBKCOM010000181.1, from coordinate 30,499 downwards.
TTCAACATCACAAAAAAAAGAGAACGATTGTTGTCAAGGAAAATCGTTAAGTTTGAAGTATATGAAGCGAATCCTCTCTATTGTTTTTTTACATATTGTTATCATGACTACAGCGCAAAATGCCAGCGACTCATTCCTACAAGCCTCGTGGCGTTTTCGTGGACTCGACACTTTGACGTGGATGCCAGCAGCAGTGCCCGGTTGCGTGCATAGCGATCTCGAAAAAAATAATATCATTGCCAATCCTTTGATTGGAATCAATGAAAGCCTTTGTCAATGGGTAGGAGAAAAAGATTGGGTATATGAGACACTCCCTTTTGATGTTTCGGAAGAAATTTTATCCAAAGCAATTGTCCGTTTACGGTTCCACCAAATCGATACTTACGCCACTATATTTTTCAATGATAAAAAAGTACTAGAAACTGAAAACTGCTTTCGAATTTATGAGGTGGATGTAAAAGAACTTCTACGTAAAAGTGGCAATGTATTGCGAATAGAATTTGAATCCCCTGTTATAAAGAGCAAATCGCTTTTGCAAGAATGGGGCTATCCCTTGCCTGGAGACCCGGTACGCGCGGTAACTCGCAAACCGCAGTATCACTTCGGTTGGGATTGGGGGCCAAAACTCGTTACATGTGGAATTACTGCCCCCATTGAATGGATTGCATACAATGACGCGAATGTTCAAGATATTTATCTCAATCAAAAATTTGTAAGTAAAGAGCGTGCAGAAATCAGCGTCGAAGTAACGAGCCATCAACATGAAAAAGGAGATTGGAAATATACCATTCAATTTGGAGATCTCATTTCAAAATCTTTAGAAGTTAAATCAGTAGAAAAAGGAATACGTCAACACCGAATTGATTTGAGCATTCCATCGCCCCAGTTATGGTATTGCAATGGTCAAGGCACTCCGCATCTCTATGACGTGCGCGTTGTAAGTGAATTTAATGGTAGTGTTGTAAGTGACCAAATCATTAAAACAGGATTACGCACCATAAGACTCGTCACACAAGCTGACGATTCAGGAGAAACATTTTTCTTTGAATTAAATGGACAATCTGTTTTTTGTAAAGGAGCGAATTATATTCCTATCACCATGTTGCCCGCATTGGCAGAGCGCAAAGACTACGAGCAACTGATAAAACAATGTGCAGATGCCAATTTTAATATGTTGCGCGTGTGGGGCGGTGGTTATTACGAGCGCAAAGAATTTTATGAAATATGCGATAGCCTAGGCATTATGGTATGGCAAGATTTCATGTTCGCGTGCAGCATGTATCCTGGCAATGATGCCTATTTGCGCAATGTGAGTGCAGAAGCAGAACAACAAGTGAAGCGACTGCGAAATCACGCGAGCATTGCACTGTGGTGCGGCAATAATGAAAATGCGGAGGGCTGGCAACGCTGGGGCTGGCAGATGGGATTGAGTAAAAAAGAAAAAGAGAAATTAGAAAAAGCTTATAGTGATGTGTTCAATGACATATTACCGAATGCCGTATTGAAATATCATACCAATATAAATTATTGGGAAAGTAGTCCGCGCTTTGGAAGAGGCGACAAGCGCAGCTTTACAGAAGGCGATTCGCATTACTGGGGATTGTGGCACGATGAAGAGCCGTTTGAATTATTGTTGGAGCGCATTCCACGCTTTATGAGTGAATTTGGAATGCAGAGTTATCCAAATAGAGCGACGTTGGAAGAGATCTTGACCGCTGATAGTCTAAATGGAGAAAATCGCGGCATGTTGCAGCATCAGAAGCATCCGCGCGGCAAGAAGCTGATGGACGATTATATGCGCCGTTGGTATTCTCCCCAGAGCAATGATCTTTGGCAGTACGCCGCGTACACGCAGCGGATGCAGGCGGATGGAATGTGCATGGGTATTGAAGCGCAGCGCAGACATAAGCCTTATTGTATGGGGACATTATTTTGGCAATTGAATGATGTATGGCCGGCGTTTTCGTGGAGTGCCATAGATTATAAGATGGAGCCGAAGACCTTTATGAAGCAATTGAAAGAAGTATATGCGAATGAATTGCTGAGTCCCGTGGTGGAGGATGACTTCCTGCGGGTGCATTACATCAACGACGGGCCGCAGCGCCGAGACATCGTAGACGTTCATATCCTCCTCACCGATAGCGCCGGCACCACGTTATACAGCGACACAGCACGCTTCGTCTCCCTTGAAAAAGAAGGAATCATCTATGGAAAAAAATGGAGTGAGATATTACCAAATGTTCCATTGGAAAAAATCTACTTCACCTGCCTGACGCAGACTTTGACAGGAGAAATCATTCATACTCGAAATAAAAAACTGGTACCGAAGGAGTGGAACTAGAACGAGAAATTGGAGATTGGAATTTAGAATTTGGAAATTAGAATTCCGAATCTCCAAATTCCAAACTCCAAATTCCAATTTCCTCCCGATAGCCATCGGGACTCCAATTCTCCCCTACCGCTCCACGATTACTCGTGATTGCAGTGTCTCATGTCCGGCGTGGGCTCGGAGGAAATAAATTCCGTCAGAAAAAGAAGATAGGTCAAGCAAAGCGGTGAATGTGGTGTTCAACACCATTCTTCCGGTGCTATCAAATAATTCAATGCGATCTAATTTCTTTCCATCTTCAGTTGCAATATTTAAAATTCCATTGGTAGGATTCGGATAAATCGAGAGCGACGTATTTGAAAGTTCAAGCATATTCGTTATTGTAAAATCTACAATAACATTTTGACATTGTTCATTAAGGCATTCTGGCGATACTCCGTCTACGAGCACCATTGTGAGGCAAACAGTATATTCACCGGGCTGGGCATATTGATACGTTGGATTCCATTCATCGCTATAACCTCCGTCACCAAAATACCATTGTACCATGATTTCTTGACCAGGGAGTAGATCATACTCATCCTGAGTGGTATCAATGTTAAATGAAGCAAATCCTATTGTATCCACAGATACATCCCAAGTAAAGGCACAATTAAACGGATTGAACTCTATAGCGGGCACCTCAACAAATAATTCTGAAATGGAACCTTCTTCACAAAAAGATCCATAACCAATGGCAGAGACTAAAAAAGTATTCGGTTCAAGAGATTCAGGAAAACAATACGACTGAATATAAGAGCCCGCAATCCATTCTTCGCCACCAAAATTCCAAAGAACTGAATCGGCGTTGACCCAACCCTCTAGCTCGAATTCATAACAATTCCCTTCTACTAAAGAAGAAATCAAAGACGATTCACAAGCGGATGCATCTCCTTCAATGCATATAGTATAATTGTACGCACAACAGCCAAAAACATTAGTGGAATCAATAGAACTCATATTTGGCGAGCTAAAAAACAATGTCCCCAAGTAAGTGGTGTCATTTGCCGCAACATCCAATTGGATATCAAAACAGCCTTCGGGAACGCAAAAATCTGTAGTATATATCGACGGTGGGCCACTCATGCTCCATGCGTGTTGTGCCACAGGAGTAACCGAATCCTCATTATAAATAAAAATATAAATTGCATCGCCACTAAAACTCGTCTCCTCAGAGATAGTATTGATTTGAGCAGTAAGAGGATATTGCCCTGCTGGACAATCGGGTTCTGGAAGATCTACTTCCACAAGTTGACACGTTGAACTACTACAGATGGCATCATCGCCTTGATAAATTATAGATTCCATACAGACTAAAAAACTTCCAGATGTTTCATATTGGTAGGAGCTTTCAAACTCAGTCCCAATAAAATCGGAGGAATTAAAAAGCCAAACATAGCTTGCTTCGCCCAGATTATTTGTAGAAAGATTGGTGGTAGTGAGCAATCCGTCTTCAGAAAGCACAAAATCAAAGATCGCCTCGCATTCATCATCGACAGTGATGATCTCTACCAGCTCTGTAGCTGAGTCGGTACATTCCATCTCTCCATTGAGCCACACCTCTATCATCACTGAAACCTCATACTCGCCAGCAGTGGCATATTCGTGAATGGGATTATCTTCTATGGAAGTTTGTCCATCACCAAAATCCCATTGATAAAGGATTTCATAGTCTTGCTCCCAAAAAAAGCCACCAAGTCCTACCTGACTAAACAATTGTACATTCCCTTGAGGAAGTTGTTCTGACACAATCCAAACATTGCAAGATTGAGCCTGGGTTTTTGTAAAAAATACAAAAAGGAATAATACGGATAGGGCGGTTTTCATGGTTAGTAGTATTAAGGTACAAGATAAAGACTAAAGGCTGAAGTGAATGGTTGCGTACTCCGGAATGAGAAGGAGATTGGAATTTGGAATTTGGAATTTAGAAATTGGAGTTCCAAAACTCTAATCTCCAAATTCCAATCTCCAATCTCCACGGATGTTTTTCCCAAAATAATTTAAATGATAATTTTAATTAGCAGTGTTTGCATGAAGTGGTTTAATATTCGCTATTAAGAAATCATTAACGTTTTAAAATTTATAACTATGAAACGAATATTATTCTTTCTCATCGCAGTTATTCTGCTCTCCTCTTGTGCTGTAGTGCGTCCTGGACAAGTTGCAGTAAAAAGAAAACTTGGTCGGTTGAAACCAAAAGTGTATGATGCCGGACCGGTTGCATTTAATTTTTTCACTACCTCCATTGTTCGCGTACCAGTGAACTTGAGGAATATCGAAATCGTATCGAATCTTCCATCAAAGGAAGGATTGACCATTCGTTCGGAGATATCGATTCTGTACAACATCCGTCGGGATAGTGCCTTCAGCATTATTGAAAACATTGGTATGAATTACGAAGAAGCCTTAATTCTTCCAGTGTTTAGATCAGCCGCGGCGGACATCACCTCACAATTTATGGCAAAAGACCTTCATAGTGGTGAACGCTCATTGATTGAAACAGAAATTAAAAACAGAATGGCCCAGATTTTAAATCAAAAAGGTTTTGAAATTCAGGCGGTATTGATGAAAAACATCATCCTTCCAGAAGGACTTTCTAAATCAATTGAGTTAAAACTAAGTGCTGAACAAGACGCGCAAAGAATTCTATTTGAAATTGAAAAGACCCGCAACGAAGCCGATCGTCGCCGCATCGAAGCGCAAGGTCAAAGCGATGCCCAAAAAATTCTTGCAGAAGGTTTGACAGATCGCATTTTAAAGTTCAATGCCATCGAGGCGTTCCGTCTGCTAGCGAATTCACCCAATGCAAAAATTATCATCACCGATGGTGATTCACCGCTCATGATGAACGTGGATGGACAATAAAAAATAAGTTCAATAGAAAACTTAGGGGAAAACACCGACAAAAGACGTCGGTGTTTTTTTTTGATTTGCATAGATTAAAATCAAACCTCAAAGTAATGTTCAAATTTTCTATTCTTATTTTCAATCTCCTCCTCTTTATAGGGGCATCTTCTCAATCCTTTGTAAATACTGGCACTATCGGCGGTTCATTTGATGACGCAATCCGACATGTAGCGGTGCTTGAAAATGGAGATGTAGTGATTGCAGGTACCTTTCAAACCACGGCGGATTTATATCCCGGTCCTCTCGTTGCGTCTTATACTTCTATCGGACAGTCGGATATCTTCCTAGGTAGATTTAGCGAGACAGGCATACTAATTTGGATGAAAACCATTGGAAGTACTGGAACCGATGATGTGCTCGACCTCGAAGTATCCAACAGTACTATCATCATTGCGGGATATTTTAATGAAACCATTAATTTCGATCCAACTGGGAATGGGGCATTAGAAACAAGTCAAGGGGTTACTGACGGATTTATCGCTGCTTATGATTTGAATGGTGACTACATATACCATCAAGTGCTCGCAGGGCCTGCGGGTGAACAGATTCTTAACATTGCGATTCAAACTGACGGAAGTCCTGCATTTTCTGGATATGGATTCTCTGGAACTCTTCAAGTAGGAAATTTATCGCTCGAAAACAATGGAGGCGGAGACATTATCGTGGCACGCATGAATAATATTGGTGCTGTCACATCAGCATTCAAATTGGGTAGCGAATTTGGAAACTCTCTTGGATACCCAGATGCGATGGCCGTTGATAGTCAAAACAACATTATTATTGGAGGTAGTTTTTCTGGACAAATATTCGACTTTGACCCGGGAGATGAAACACAAGGTTTTTCGGCAAGCAGTGATAATAATGCATTCGTGGCGTCTTATGCAAGCGATAATTCTTTCAATTGGGTAAAGCCCTATGGATTTGGAAGCTATGAAACGGTGGATGCGCTTGTCACCGATGAAGCGGATAACATTTATTTATTTGGAGAATTTTCGGGACAGATTTCATTTGATTCCAACTTTCCAATGATTGTTGGGACTCCATCTGTAGCTAATGTACTTGTCGCAAAATTGAATGCTGATGGTCTGGTAATTCAAGTCGGACAGATATCGGGCACAAGTCAATTTAAAGCTCAAGAAGCTATCATTACACCGTCACAAAATATTTATATCGGAGGATATTATGACGGTGTTGCAGATATAGATCCACTCGAAGGAATTAGTACTTTGGGAACCGACAACAACAGTGGTTTTATTATTCAATTAAATACAGCACTAGAACTTGTGAACGGAGAATCCGTGGGAATAGGGAGCACTCTAAGAATTCTGGATATTGCTGTCACACCCGAACTAAATGTACTAGCCGCTGGATTCTTTTTATTTACGACCATTATTCAATCCGAAAATGAAAACACAGAGCTGACAAGCACAGGCGGTGAAGATGGATTTATCACCATGTTGTTTCAAGATTTATGTAGTGATTTTATAGTGAGTCTTGAATCCATTGTCTATCCAACTTGTGCCAATCCAGGAGCGATTACCATGTCTGTACAAGGGGGCACCGAGCCCTACACCATTGCGTGGTCACAACATCCAGACGAGCAGGGCTTCACTGTTCCCCTTACCACGCAATGCATAGAAACTGTGACAGTAAGCGATGCGAACGGATGTTCGCGTACGAGTGTCTTTGTTATACCGGGGCCAACTAACGATGCAGAAGTTGATGTCATCGTTAATTTATCGCACAGTCCTTTCCGACTTGGGCAGACAGCTACTATTGACATCAATGTTTACAATCAATTTTGTGATCTCGCGTCGGGAGTAATTAATCTTGACCTTGGTCCATTCCTTACGATAGTAGAATCAAACAATGAAGACTATACGCAAGAGGGTACTGTTGTGTCATGGAATTACAGTAATCTAACGTTTGACAGCGGACATATTTTGATACGCCTTTTTGTACTTGTATCTCCCGACGCAGGTCTTGGTAGTGAGATCACCATTTCAGCCGAAGCCGTAGAAGAAGCTGGAATGGACGTAGAAATTCAAAACAACAGCATCATTCTATCTAGCGCAACGACAGCGGCATACGATCCGAATGACAAACAAGTGTTTCCTCAAGGAGTATGTGACCCGCAGTGGACATTGCAGCCTGAAGAATTCACTTACACTATCCGCTTTCAAAATTTAGGAAATGCCCCTGCGCAGAACATCTTTATTTATGATACATTGAGCGTGCATCTAAATCCAAACAGCATAGTATTTCGAGGTGCCAGTCCATTTGATCCGCTGATTGAGATTATCGATGAGAACATCTTAAAATTTTCATTTATTAATGTCTATCTCCCCGATAGCACCAGCGATGCAGCAGGAAGCATAGGCTATGTGATTTTCGACATCTCTCCCTTTAATCCCGACCTTGCAGATAATACGACCATTGAAAACAAAGCGGGAATTGTTTTCGACATGAACGAGCCCATCATTACGAATAACGTCTTAAATACCATCGTGGATGAAATACCAGTTGTCAATGATGACATCCTTTTGAATGAAGGCGTTTCTTTAGTACAAGATAACGCGAGCTACACGTGGTTTGCCGAATGTGACGAGCAGCAAGTATTAGATATTTTTACTCAAAGTATAAATTCCAATACACTTGCAGAACTTGGAATTAACGCTATCTCCGCAGCTATAAATTATCAAGGTTGTCCAACTGTAATTACCGAATGTTTGGTAGTCGTCAGTAATGAAGAAATAATTGATTCTTTCGATTGGCTGGTTTACCCCAATCCAAGCAATGGTAATTTCAGAGTAGAAACTAAAGGCGATGCAACGCAATTGGAAATATTTGAAATTTCAGGTAGAAAGATATACAGCACCAACATCCATTCAAATAGCACCGAAATAAGCTTATCTATTGGCTCCGGTATCTACCTACTAAAAGCAACAAATGACAAAGGACAAAGCATCCAACAAAAAATAATCATTGAGTAATCAATGATTGCATTTTAAACACTTAAAACAAAAAGAACCTTCCTTCGGGGAGGTTTTTTTTTATGAAAAAAGGTTTTTATATTTGTTTCTACAACCTTTAATCATGAAACACCTTCTAAAGCTCTCTCAGCTAACGCTAATTCTTTTTATCTTCACCTTTTGTGAGGCTCAAGATATTCTCGTTAAGACCGATTCGACAAGAATAGAGTGTCTAATTAACAAAATCACCGAGTTTGAAGTTAGCTACAAAACCTTCGACAATCAAAGCGGTCCTAGCTACGTCATTCAAAAGTTTAATGTTGCATATATAATCTATAAAAACGGCATCAAAGAAATTATCACTGCGCCTCCTGTCGTAGAGATGATTGACCCTTCTTCAATTATTAAGAATAGTATTAGATTCAATACTGCCTCACCGCTTTTTGGACATATCTCTGCGGAGTATGAAAGGCAAATAAGACCTCAGATAGGTATTACTTGCGAGTTTGGATATATTGGTTTACGCTCCAACCTTTTGACGAGTCACAAGGCAAATGGAGTTTATGGAACTGCTGGATTAAGGGTTTATAATAAGGAATTTCGAAGACCTTATCGAGGAGAGAAAAATGACGTTGTTGTTGGTGGATATTTATTCACAAAACTTCATGCGGAAACATTTTCCGCTACCCTTAGAACTCAAAATTCACAAAGCCTCAGTAGGTATGATTTTAGAAATTCCTCTTTAGGCTTTTCATTAGGCGGTGGAAGTAGTTTTCATTTCTTCCGCTTTCTTAATATTGATATGGGTTGCGGACTTGGGTATAACCTCCTACAGACTCACCTTCCAACCCCAACGATCTATTTAAAAAATAATGAAGACGCACAAACACACTTCTCTCAGATAAATCTTTCAGAACTCAACAATTTATATGTTGAAATGACTTTTGCCATCGGATTTAACTTCTAACTGACTATGAAAAACAAGATACTCACTACAATACTTATTGTAATATTTACAATATCCCTTGCTGCTCAGAACCCCCTGACCGAACCTGTTTTTAAAAACGCCATTCGTTTTCAATTTCTAGGACCTGTTAAGAGTGTTTTGGGTTTAGAATACGAACGGACCATCTACCAGCGCATGGCGATTATTGCAGAAGCAGGGTATATTGGACTAAATGACTCGAAAGTTGTAGATGCAAATGCAGAGGGAGCAATCGGGGGAATAGGGCTAAAAGTTTATAGTAAGAAATACCCAATTCGGAGAGAACAAAATCCCAAATCCAGCATTCTTTGTGGCATTTATGGCACTGCGCGTATTGGTTTGGAGAGTTATTCTGTAAGTAATTTTGGAACATGGTATAATGTTTCCACAGGATTGATATACACGGATATTCGAAGCTTTAAAAGAGATGTAGGCTCGTTAATGTTTGGAATAGGAGCAAATTTCAATGTATTGAAAAATTTCACCATTGACTGCGGTTTTATAGGAGGGGTTACATTTTTGAACGATATTAATGATAGTAGAAATCTATTCGAGAATGGTAGTTATTTAAGACCTTATCATCACGGCACCTCCTTTTCAGGGGCAGTATTACCATATACAACAAGATTCTACATAAACATCGGAATGAATTTCTAGCCTTATCTTGCATCGCTTTTATACCGCGAGCATGATAAAAAAGATATATAATCATTTCAATCAAAAGAACGTTTTTGACAGCATTGTTCGTGCGAATGATTTGAAGATTGACTACTCTAGCAATAGGCCTTCTCTTGCACTAATAAAGTCAATATTTGTCGATCGAGAATATGCCGATTATTTTCCTTTTTATAAAAAAGCGATCATTGTTGATATAGGCGCACACAAAGGATATTTCACTTTATTTGCCTCACTCAATTCTGACAAGCAATCAACAATAATCAGCATTGAACCTGTTGAAAGCAATTATAAACTACTTGAGCAAAACATTCTTCGCCAAGGCGTGGAGAATGTTCAAGTAATGAAGGCAGCGATAGCCCATTTCGATGGACAATTGGACATTCATCTGTCTCAAGACACCAACCATAGTCTTATCAAAAACAATCCTCTATCAGGCGAAACCAACGCGATTGAAAAAGTAAAGGCTATCACACTTGATAGCCTTGTATCTCAATTTCAACTCGGCGAAATTGATTTTCTAAAAATGGATTGTGAAGGTGCAGAATATGATATCCTCTTCAATGTATCAGATGAGACATTGAAGAAGATAAAAATTCTGTCAATGGAATTTCACGATTTGAAATCACCTGTAAATAACGCTCAAGCACTTATATCCTATTTAGAAAATAAGCAGTTTCGCGTGGTAAAATTTCAGTACGAACCGAGTAATTTAGGATTAAACTATGGGAAATTGATTTTTCAAAAAATCAATCCATAATCACTTCAATACTTTTTACAGTCTCACCATCTGAGCGCAGGGAGAGTGTCAACGACTGTTCGTAGTTTCTTTCATCACCCATGACTAATACTTTGTAGGTCTTATTGCCAGCCAGACTTGCTTTTATTCTTCCGGCTTTATCTGTCTTTTCTGAAAATAGCACTTTGTTTGAACCTTCTTGATAGATGCTTACGGTGACACCTTTTGCGATTTTGCCACTCTTATCCTTTACCGTGCAAATCACTTGACCAAACGTACCTGTATCATAACCTTGAGAGACCAAGTCATAGCTTGAAACATCAATTTGATAAATATCTCTTTCACCAAATGTATCGCCATATTCAGCTGAGATATACATTGTTTTATTGTCGCTTGTGAGAGAGAATGTTGATTCTTCATTGACTGTATTTATAGGGTATCCAAGATTTACGGGAACGCTCCATTGTCCATTTACTAGTTCGGTTTTAAAGATATCATAGCTTCCCATACCTTGATGTCCGTTGCTGGCGAAATAGAGTGTTTTACCGTTCGGATGAATAAAAACAAATTTCTCATCATAATCAGTATTCACTATTTTCCCTAGGTTCTTTGGATTGCTCCATGACTTACCCTTTTTGGTGGACACATAAATGTCGCCCTGTCCCAAACCTTCTGGACGCTCAGAGATAAAGTAAACGGTGTTTCCGTCGGCAGTCATACTGATCGAAGATTCAAAATAACTCGTATTAATTGGACGCGGCATCTTTTCGGCGAGCCTAAATTCATTATCCACGTCGTTTCGCTTGCTGAAGAAAATATCCCCTGTAGTAGTTACTGTATTCTTATATACGAATAGACCTGAGCCATCTGGTACGACGCTTAACACTGCATCATACGTTTCGGTATTTACGGCACCAGGCAATTGCTCTGCCGTTGACCAAGTATTGTTTTCTTCGTCATAAAGGCTCACATAGATATCTTCAAAGAATTTATAGTCGCCTTTTGTATCGATTTCTCCCCCCTTTGTATCACTTCGTCTTGAAGTGAAATAAAGACGAGAACCGTCAGCGGTAATACTTGGCGTATATTCTTCAAAGCGTGTATTGACCTCAACACCAAGATTTGCGATTCCAACGCTCGCTGGATTTTTCATAGCCTCTTTAGCATATTCGCATTCCTTGATGTATTTCAAAGCGAGTTCTTTCTCATAGCTACTTCCTTTGGTTTGTTGAATAAAATCATTGTAGTAACTAATCGCCTTGTCCAGTTCTGCAACGCGATGATGGATTTGTCCATAGAAGAATTTTGTAGAAGTATTCACCTCGGCATTCAGCTCAACCGCCTTATTAAGGTATTCCAGAGCGAGGCTATATTTTTTCAAATTGTAATAACATTGTGCAACACCATAAGTGGCAGTAGCATTGACGGGGTCTACAGCAAGTACCTCGCGATACAAAGTGATAGCACCTCGCATATTGTTTTCATTGAATTCGTGTTTGGCTGCAATGATCTTGACGGGTATAGCTGCCTGACTCATTAAGCCAGTTTCTGTCGAGTCTGTTTGGCTGAAAGAAGAAAGACTGCACACCGAAAAAATCAGTAATAAGAGTTTTGATATTTGATTCATAATAAAATAATATACAGTACGAAAATAGGGAATTTCTTAAACCTCCTAACTTTGTCGGAAAATAAGGCCCCTTGAAGTCAACTACAGAAAGCACCAGTAATTATAACGACCTTGAAAAAAAGTCGGTATCGGAGCTCCTCCGCGGGATCAACGCGGAAGATAAAACCGTGCCAATGGCAGTCGAGAAAGCGTTACCGATGATAGAATCCTTGGTAGAAGCGATTGTGAGCAAGATGCGTGGGGGCGGGAGGCTCTTTTATATGGGCGCTGGTACGAGCGGACGTTTGGGCATTTTGGACGCTTCTGAATGCCCGCCCACCTTTGGCGTGGAACACGGTCTTGTGATCGGGCTCATTGCAGGAGGTGACAAAGCCATTCGTTATCCTGTGGAAAATGCTGAAGACAGCACCACGGGAGGCTGGGAAGACCTTCAGGCGCACGCTATTAGTCCGCAGGATGTTGTGGTAGGCATTGCAGCGTCGGGTACCACGCCCTACGTAATCAATGCACTGAGAAAGTGTAGAGAACAAGGAATTATCACTGGCTGTATTACATGCAATGAAGGCGCGCCGTTGATTGCGGAGGCAGACTTTCCAGTGGTGGCGGTGGTTGGACCTGAATTTGTGACCGGAAGTACACGCATGAAGAGTGGTACTGCTCAAAAGCTCATATTAAATATGATTTCCACTACCACGATGATCCAGCTCGGAAGAGTGAAAGGAAACAAAATGGTGGATATGCAGTTATCCAACAAAAAATTGGTCAATCGCGGTACGCGGATGATCATGGAAGCTACAGGATTGAATGAAGAAGCAGCACAAGAACTCCTACTTGAGTATGGAAGTGTGCGTGCCGCGGTAGACTTTTTTACAAAAGAAAAATAATGCACGAATTAGAACCCTATTACAACTGGCGGGGACATTATATCTCAAGCGAAGACCCGTATTCTCCCTTTTATGAAAGAGAATACAGCGAATTTGAATTTTCAGATAAAATATATGACCATTATATCCACCCGCAATGGGATAGTTTTGGGAGTCAAACTCTATTCATGAAAATCATTTTCGCCGATTATAGTGATGGATACGCGGTGATTGAATTGATTGGAGAATGGAATGATTTATTATACAACGACATCATGTTGCTCAAGCGAGACATTATCGAACACTTGATGCATCATGGCATTTACAAGTTCATTCTTATTGGAGAAAATGTCTTGAACTTTCATAGCAGCGATGATTGCTATTATGAAGAATGGTTTGAAGAAGTGAATGCCGAGGATGGATGGATTGCCTTACTGAATTTCCGCGACCACGTTTTGGAGGATTTCCAAAGCGCCAATATTGACAGCTATTTTGTTTTAGGCGGAAAATTAAATGACCTCCGCTGGCGCACCCTCTCACCCGATCAATTATTCGAGCAGGTGGAATCGAGTGTGATGAAGAGACTAGGTTGAGAAGGGGAACGAGAACGAGAACGAGAACGAGAACAAGGGAACAGGGAACAAAGAAACAAGGGATATTTGGGAACAAGGGAACAAGGGATATTTGGGAACAAGGGGACAAGGAAACAAGGGATATTTGGGAACAAGGGAAGTCTCCAAATTCCAATCTTCCAATCTTCCAATCTTCCAATCTCCCAATCTTCCAATCTTTCATTCTTCCAATCTTTCATTCTTTTATTCCTCGCATCATTTCGCGTTTGCCGGGGGGGCCGGGGAGGCGGGTCATGTCAAAACCAGCGGCCATTAAATCTCTTCTCACTTGGCCTTTGGCGCAATAGGTCACAAAGACACCATTTTCATTTGTAAAAGATGCGATCTTATTAAAAAGTGCGGCCTCCCACATTTCAGGTTGGGCGCGGGGTCCGAAGGCATCATAATAAATTAAATCATATCTATTGAGTTCTGCGTCGAAGTCTTGCAAACTTGACTTGATTTTTTTCAAAATAAAAAAATCATGAATCGCGACTTCCTCATTCCACGCTGCTTCGTGCAGGGAAAGAAACAAATCCTGATTGCCCTCCCCTATCGTAGTTGCCACGGCAATTGATTGCATAAGTTCCATATTTAATGGAAGCGTCTCCAAGGTGTGATAAGTGATTTTTACTTTGTGTTCACGCGCGTAGATGGCCGTTAGAAGCGCGTTTAGTCCTGTTCCAAAACCAACCTCGAGAAGGTGCAAGTCATCTTTATCGACTTGTTTAATTCCTTGTTCGATGAACACATATTTCGACTCTTGTAGAGCACCGTGGCGGCTGTGATAAGTTTCGTCAATCGTCGAATTGTATAAAGAATGTGAACCGTCGGCAGTAGTAATGATTTCGGGTTGTAAATTCGTTGCGTCCATTGGACAAATGTATAATTTAGCAACAGTAACAAAACATATATGGCTAAGAAACAATCCGAAAGCAAAAAGGCTTCGAAAAAAAGCGACAGCATTTTGAATGCTGCTTCCTTGAAATTTTTGGAAAACTATATCAACAATGCGTCTCCCACGGGTTTTGAAAGCCCCGGACAGCAAATGTGGCTCGACTACATTCGTCCATACATCGACACGCACATCGTTGACACCTACGGTACCGTCGTGGGTGTGATCAATCCAGATGCAAAATACAAAGTTGTGGTGGAAGCACACGCGGATGAAATCGCTTGGTTCGTGCACTACATCACACCAGACGGATTTATCTATCTTAGACGCAATGGAGGCAGCGACCACATGATTGCTCCAAGTAAGCGTGTGAATATTCACACTCCAAAAGGAATTGTGAAAGGCGTCTTTGGCTGGCCGGCCATTCATACGCGCACCGCGGAGAAAGAAGAAACTCCAAGCATGAAAAATATCTTCTTGGAAGTAGGTGCTACCAATAGAGAAGAAGTAGAAAAATTGGGCATTCACGTGGGCTGTGTGGTGACCTTTGATGATGAATTTGCAATTCTCAATGATCGCTATTACATGGGTCGTGCGCTCGACAATCGCGTGGGCGGCTTCATGATCGCTGAGGTAGCCCGCATGCTCAAAGAAAATAAGGATAAATTGCCATTTGGTGTTTACTTCACCAATAGTGTGCAAGAAGAAATTGGATTGCGTGGAGCAGAGATGATTGCACATCGCATTCAACCTGATGTGGCGATTATCACCGACGTTTGTCACGATTCACAAACACCGATGATGAGCAAGATAATGAATGGAGATTTAGCTTGCGGAAAAGGACCAGTAGTGAGCTACGGTCCTGCGGTGCAAAATAATTTGTTGCAACACATCATTGATGTTGCTGATAAAAATAAAATTGCTATTCAGCGTCAGGCTGCAAGCCGCAGCACGGGTACTGACACTGATGCATTCGCTTACAGCAATGCAGGTGTCGCGAGTGCTTTGATTTCGTTACCGTTGAGATATATGCATACCACAGTGGAAATGGTGCATAAAGAAGACGTTGAAAATGTAATCAAGCTTATTTATCATAGCTTGAAAGCCATTAAGAACAATCAGGATTGGAGATATATCAAGTAATTATTGGAGCCCTTCGATGAGTCGGCGAAGCTGATATACATCGAGGGGCTTTTCCAAGACTTGTAAAACACGCGGAGTTGCTTCCGCGTTTTTTATGTCGTTACGATCGATGCTACTCGACAACATAAAGACATTAAATGAAGTTGTTTCTTCCGCGGGTAACGCGTTGAATTTTTCCATCGTTTGAAAGCCATTCAAACCTGGCATCATGATATCAAGTAGAATGATATTATCCGATTTATTCAATTCTATATGATTTGAATGAATAGCATCCACAAATTGTGCGCCTGAACTATAAACCAAGACCTCATCACCGATTTTAGCTAGGTTTAATAATTTTGAGTTCACTGCTATGTCAATGTCATTATCATCAATCAAGTGAACAATCAACTTCCTCATGCCTTGTTAGGTATTTCTATAATAAAGCGAGTAAACTCGCCAGCGTTAGATATTAATTGAATTTTGCCCCCCATTTTCTTCACTGCTTCTCTTACAAGATACAATCCTACACCGCTGCCGGGGTTTTTATGTGCATCAGAAGTCAGCATTTCTATTGTTGACTCTAATAAATTTGTATTGAAACCAATTCCATTATCACTTACTTTCAATACCACTTTTTCTGCATTTTGCACAATTCCAATTTCCAGTTCACGCAATCCTTTGTTGCGATCTTGAAACTTGATGGCGTTGCTGATGAGATTTCCAAGAATGATCTTCAATCTGTAGTTATCTGCAAAAAAATCTCCGGTTGCGACTACTTCTTTTTTCCATTCAATACTATCAGCTCCATCATAAATTTTGTACTGATTCATCAAGTCATCAATGAAAGCATTGAAGTCTACGCGTTGGATGTGTGATTCTTCTTTGGAATTTTGATAATAGTGAATAATGTTTTGTACGAAAGTATCGAGACGACCAACTGATTTTTCAATCATTTGGAAATAATCTTCTGCCTTCTCACCGAGCTGATCCATCTTGGCGAGCTGAATGATGCCTTTGATTGTAACGAGAGGAGCACGCAGGTCGTGACTGGCGCTGTAGATGAATTTTTCGAGATCCGAGTTTGCCTGTTGAAGCGCACGATTTTTTTCTTTCAGCTCTACTCTGCTATAAAATTTTTCGAAAGCATTTTCGATACAGATTCGCAAATCATTTTCGTCCCAAGGTTTTGTGACATATCGATACACGCCTCCTTTATTAATAGCATCAATTACAGCCTCAATATCAGCGTATCCAGTTACTAAAACGCGCACAGCGTCTGGAAAATCGGTGACCGTCAATTCAAAAAATTCGACACCACTGATGTCGGGCATTTTTTGATCGGAGAGAATAACTTGAAATTGAAATTCGTTGAGCAGTTGCACTGCTTCTTGCGGAGATGTGGTTGTGTAAACCTCATATTCACGACGAAATAGAGCCTTAAAGGCTACGAGGTTATTTTCCTCGTCATCGAGATATAATATTCTTTTCACATCAGACATAACGCCGCAAAGTAACAAAAAAAGGTTTAGGCAAGAAACCTCGGAAGATTTATTGTGAATTTACTTCCCTTACCCATTTCGCTTGTTACTCGTATTTCGCCTTGATGTTCATCCACGATGCCTTTCACGATCGATAATCCGAGTCCTGTACCCTCTCCTACGCCTTTTGTGGTAAAGAAGGGGTCAAAAATTTTAACACGTACATCATCTGGAATACCGACACCATTATCTTCAATTTCTACTGTGATCCATTTTTCTGAAACCGAACTTCTAATCCAAATTTTTCTTTCCTCGAGGGGTCGACCATCTTCTTTGGTAGCAGCAATCGCATTTGATACGATATTCATAAACACTTGATTAAGCTTACCAGGGAAACACATTATTTCTGGCATTGGCGTAGAAAGTTCGCGCTCAATCATGACCTCGCCTTTAGTTATTGATTTCATCACTACCAGTGTACTCAAAATACAATCATTTACACTGGACGATACCAAAGAATCGCGATCCATGCGTGAAAACACGCGCAAGCCTTTGACAATCTCTGCGGTGCGACGTGCTCCTTCTTCAATACCTCCGAGAAGTTGAGCAGTCTCAGTTCTTAAATAAGGAATGTCAAGCCTTTTCATTTTTGCTTTTAGCTCTGGTAACTTCTTATCAAAGTCTTCTCCTGATTCAATATTAGAATAGTCATTGAGAACTTCTATCACATCATCAACATCTCTTCTTAGAGGCTGCACATTGGAGCTCACAAAGTTTATCGGATTATTGATTTCGTGAGCGATACCTGCGGTCATTTGACCGAGCGAAGCGAGTTTCTCCGCTTCTACGAGTTGATTCTGTGCTAATTTTAATTCTTGAAGTGTGCTATTGAGCTCAGTGTTTGCGCTTTCCAGTTCTAATGTTCGTTCATGCACCTTCAATTCCAACTGAACGTTTTGTTCTTCCACCAATTTCTGATTCTCCACCATCACAGCAATCATTTTTTGCTGTGATTCGTCCTTTTCTTTTTTAAACTGATTGATTCGATCAGCGAGTGCAAATGAAAGCAACACCGTTTCAAGTGCTGAGCCAATAGGCAAAGCGTAATTACTGAGATTGCTGAAGGCAATGACCCCGAGGTTGCGAAGAGCGAAGAGTGTCACACCAATTAAGAAAATCACAAAAGCCACTAAGAAGAAACGAGCTGTTCTGTTACCTCTTCGGGCAGCAACGATCGCGCAATACACCAATAATAAAGCGCTCGCGGCATTCATGTCGATGATGGTAAAAGCTAGATTGTACTGACCCACGAATGCTAAAACCGTAACAATGACATATGTTCCAAGGAAGAATAATAGTAGTTTATCTACCCAAGGTGTGTGCTGTTTTGTATCAATAAATTTTCTTGAGAAAAGCACAGTCGTCACACCGCTGAGAACAGGAATGATCACACTTGCTAAGAATGATATTTCAACTCCGTTTGGCCAGAGATATTTATTCGTGTATCCATTTAAAACAAGTTGAGTCAGTCCAACAGTTAGGATATAGGCCACGTAGTAGAGATATACTTTATCCCTTACAGTAAAAAATACAAAAAGGTTGTAGACAAGCATTACGAGGATACAACCGAGGTAGATTCCGTAAAACAATTCCTTGGTGGATTGTTCGGCATTAATGTATTTCTCTTTACCGATTTTTACTGGCACCAACAATTGTTCACCCGACTTCACACGTAGAATATATTCCTGCGTGCTACCTGGTTGAATGAAGAATTGCCAATTGACGTTGGGGTGTTCGGAGCCTCTTTCATTGAATGACTTTGATTCTCCAGAAGAAACGATCATTTTCACGCTGCCGTCGATTTGATAGAGTTCTACCTCATCAATGGCCGAGTTGTCAATAAATCCATTGAGGAAAAAATCCTGGGACTTATTCTGAACCTTAAAACGCAGGAATGCACTTTCCTTTCTTACTCCCAAATTGGGAACTTTTTTTTCGAGTGATTGAAATTCGGAAGATTTAGCGATGATTCTTATATCAGATTCGCTACCGGTATATAATTCGAAGTCATCGAGAAGAATGGTATTCCCTTCGAATATTTCTGTTTGAGCCCTAGAAAAAATAGGGAGTGCTGCTAGGAGCAGGACTACTAAGAAGCGTGAATAGAGGGCGCTACAAGTTGTAGTGCACTTGAATAGGGGTGGATTTACCGACATCTTCCTCAGTAATT
The DNA here is from genome assembly GCA_046309775.1 of Flavobacteriales bacterium. Classification (GTDB taxonomy): domain Bacteria; phylum Bacteroidota; class Bacteroidia; order Flavobacteriales_D; family Sanyastnellaceae; genus JAIXWP01. The sequence continues at coordinate 11,024 of JBKCOM010000181.1, read as the reverse complement.
TGTGTGGGGGTATTACGCAAGTTGAAAATAAAAGTTTTCTCCAATTCACTTGCCCCAGTCATTGCCTGTACATCTTCTTGGAAGGTAACGATTGCCACTTGCTTTTCACTGGGATAGGGCAAAACACCATCTTTTCCGAGCGATTTTACTCTATGGAAGCCAAAGTTACCCGCCATACGATAAGTGTATGGAGAGCATAGGGCAAACATAGATTTAATATTCAAATTGGCCGCATAGGCAAAAGCGCAACGGATGCTATAAGTGCTACCGATACCCATACCGGCCACGACCGAGCTATTCCAAAGTCCACAAATTTCCGCGGTGCCTTCTTCACGAAGTCCAGCCACCATATCATAAATGCGAGGCTCCATATAACCGATAGCCGCTTCCATTGGAAGCGGAGTTTCGTTGGTTGAAATTTGAATTCTCGAACCTCCATAAGATTGCGTCCCATCAAGAGATTCCACCAAAATAACATAGGTAAACGGATCTTCCATCCACGTTGGATTTGCAGTAGTCAGTTTAAGACCATAGCTCTCCAGCACCAGAGTATGCCCTTGATGGAATCTTACACAAGAGGGCAAATCATCAATTGCCCGAAAGGCGCGGATACGAATCTTATCCGGCCGCTCTACCTTTCTTGTTTCCTCCAGGTATTTACTTACCAATAATTGACGGGACATCGACATATGTGCGCGACGATTTTATGTTGTTGGTTAGGAATATCATTCTGGTTGTCATCGCCACTACAGCACCTCCGAGTATCACGTCGGACGCCAGTTGTGGCCACGTCGTAATGGATTTACCCAATTCACTAATCGATCTCGTCATCCCTTCCGATGCTTGGGAAGCATCAAAACACTGAAACAAGAGTTCCATCTTTTCCTCTTTTGATAGGGGCTTACCTTCTAAAAAACGCTCCTCTACCAATCCATGCAGAATTGGATAGTTCGTATCCAAGTCATATCGTTCTACATCCAATAATCCCCTATCGCTTGTCTCCATCACTACTGGAATTCCCTTCTTTCTGCAAGCGAGTCTTATCATCATCTTTACATCAGCACTATCGCATTCTTCAACCAGTAAATCCAAATCTCCACCCTCACTCAAGAAGGCATCAATATTCTCTTTTTGAATTCCCTCTCTGAAAACTACCACTTTGATAAACGGATCTATCTCTGCGACTTCTCTTTTCACTATTTCTGTCTTCTCCAATCCCAATTGAAATACTCCAGTCCTAATCCTATTCAAATTACTCAACTCCAACGTATCGAAGTCTGCGATTCTGATTTCACCACACAAACGCTCCATCACTAGTGACATTACCACCGCTTGACCAACACTCAATCCTACGACACCTATTTTCTTTTTTGACAGTAATTCAATTTGTTCGGGGGTTATTTTGTAAACATTTCGGATGGTGCGCACTTTAATAAAATCTTCCTCATCCAACAAGTGCACTATCGCATTTTTCCATGGATAGTAGACCCAAACACCAAACTCTTCAATGGGACGGCCACTCAATTTCTCTTCAATCAAGGAAGCGAATTCATCGTCTGTAAGCTGCTTGCTTGGATTCTCCAACTTCACCAAATCCTTTAATTGTGAAATCAGCCTATCATATCTAGAAATGTTTGGATGTGTTGTCAATAGCATTTCAAATGCATTGCGATCAGCAGGGTTTGCCAATCGGTAAAAAACAACATTACCATGATCTCCAAAAGCACTCTTACTCACACCTGAATTCTTCGTTCCATTCGCCATGCTACTATCAGTCTTCGTTAGGAGCACTAACTTAGGGTTATAAAAACCCGAGTTTATTAACAATTCACCGTGTTATCAACACGTGCCCGTGTATAGGAAATACGCATTAATTCACTACTTTAGGCCAAATGAATGGCTTCGTTGAAAATGTCGATAAATCATTAAAAATCGCATATCGGATTTACGGTAGCGGCGACGAAGTCATCATTGGTTTTCACGGATTCGGTCATCCAAAAGAAGATTTCAGCCTTATTGCTGAACATATTCCACAACATCAACGATTGATTGCAGTAGATGTTCCTGGTCATGGCGAATCATTTTTTCACCCAAAAAGAGAGAAAAACGAACCGATATCTAAACAAGAGTGGAGAGATTTGATCGTTCAAATTTGTAAAAACGAAGATGTTAAGGCCTTTCACCTTTGTGGGTATAGTTTGGGAGGAAGGATGTCCCTAGTCACTTTAGAAGTTTTACCAGAAATGGTCCTTTCAGCCACCCTTTTTTCTCCTGATGGTTTGATGAAATCTACACTTTACAAATTTGGAAATGAAAATTGGGTAGGAAGAAAATTATTACACTTTGCACTCGATCATGGTCATCACTCCATCAAAATAGTAACGCTTGTGGGCAAGTTGCGTCTTGTACCAATGACAAAAGTGAATTTCGTAAAGTATCAGCTCGAGAATCATGATCGATTATCCAAAGTTAAATCGGTGTGGTCGGCCTTGTCGCTATGTTGGCCTGACTTTGAAAAAATATTCAATGAGAATTTTCAACTAAAGAAGTTGGTCATAGCTTTTGGAAAGCACGATCCAATCATACCTCCCCATCACGGAAAGGCATTGGATTTATACAAAAAAAATTATCCGATTTTTATTGAACTGCTTCCGTTGGGACATCGTACCCTGAAAAAGGAAGGGATAGAGTATTTGAAAGAGCGCGGCTATTGGCCTCCTTCCTCATCGTAGTGTATTTCTGGATTACCAGCATATCGGCGCCATTTATCCATTACCATCTCCATGTGTGAAGGAAGAGGGACCTCAAAACTCATCCACTTTCCTGATGTAGGGTGAGTAAATTCTAGCAATCGTGCGTGCAGCGCCTGTCGCGGTAAGAGCTTAAAACAATTTTCTACAAACTGCTTGTACTTATTGAACGTAGTGCCTTTTAACACCTTATCTCCTCCATACTCTGGATCACCAAAAAGTGTGTGTCCGATATACTTCATATGGACTCTGATCTGATGTGTGCGACCCGTCTCTAATTTACATTCCACCAGACTCACATAGCCGAGTCTTTCTAATACTTTATAATGAGTAACAGCATGCTTGCCCGCGCTGCCGTCGGGATATACCGTGAATACTTTTCTATCTTGAACGCTTCGTCCAGTATTGCCAATGATGGTACCGTCTTTTTCTACGTCACCCCAAACGAGTGCTACGTAACGGCGGTTTATAGTACGATCAAAAAACTGTTTTGATAAATGTGCAAGCGCGTGGTCATTTTTTGCCATCACCATTACCCCTGTCGTTAATTTATCCAGACGGTGCACGAGACCTGGTCTTGCTTCTTCCTTAGCAGCCTTCATTGGTTGCTGCTTGAGATGATACATCACTGCGTTGACGAGGGTGCCCGAATAATTACCGTGGCCAGGGTGCACCACCATTCCTGCTGCTTTATTTAAAACAAGTAAGTCTTCATCTTCGTAAAGTACTTCTATGGGAATATTTTCAGGAATCAACTCTATCTCCCGCACGGGATAAGGCATTTCGATGGTTATCACATCCTTCGGTTTTACCTTATAGCTGCTCTTCACGGGAGCTCCATTCGCTCTCACAAAACCAGAATCACAAGCAGTTTGGATGCGTGTTCTGGAAGTCTTTTCTAATCGATCTACGAGAAATTTATCTAATCGAATCAAACCTTGTCCGGGATCTGCAACCACCCGATGATGCTCAAAGAGCTCGTCGTCATTCTCTATCTCCTGAACATCTTCGTCTTTCATCGCTATTCTGCAATCATCAATTTGTGGTTGACAGTGCTTCCTGCTTGATTGGAAATTTGAAGAATATAATAACCTCTATCCAAGCCATTGAGCTGAAGTTCATTTTGTCCATTACCGAACGTTTGTTCGGTAATCACGAGTTTGCCCGACATATCAAAGATTTGAATCTGAAACTTTTCTCCAATTGCTAGCCCCTCAATCACCAATCTATCTTGTGCGGGATTTGGATAAATAGAGGTATTGGTAATGGTATTTTCGCTTACTGATACTAATGGCGTTTTGTTTGATTTGAATACCGGACGAATCATGACACTTCCTGTAATTCCGCTCTGTTGCCAGTTGGAGTTGGGAAGTTTGATGAATAATTTTCCTGTATTATTATCAATATTTTTATCATTGCCCACATTGTATAGTACAGCGTCACTCTGCACCCAACCAACATAAAACGTTCCCGATATCTCTACTGGGGAATCGAATGGATAGAAAGTAAAGAGATCATACCCTTCCTGATAATATTCAGGATTATGAAAAGTAAAATTCTCTATGATTTCGCTACCGGGCAAACCACCGGCATCATTCCAAAGCCTTAAAAGAAATGGAGAGAAACTTGGGTCGTTGCCATAAGGCGTCCAATGCACGCGGATGCCAATTAAAGTATCTGTAATAGCGCTTTGAAAACGCAGAGCGAGCATTCCTCCAGCAGCTTGAACGGCAAATGCTCTTTCAGCACTTCCATCATCATAAGCGTAGTAATCAGAGAAATCTTGACGGAAGCAAGTGGTATCGTTTTGTAAATAAGCGTCGGTTGGATTATGATAGACACAAAAATCGAAAACGGCGCATGTATCAGTCACAGTGGGATCGAAAACATAGCCATTTAGATTACCTGTAGTCACGATTTCCTGTTGAGCATTACCTGATACGTTGAAGGTCTGACCAGGAAAATCCGAAGTGACTCCATCATAAGTAATGTTCCATCCTGAGGCGATGTTCTCCGCATTAGGACCAGCGTTGTGTTGATAGAACACAAAGCTATCTGCCATAAATCCGCTCGGATTGCTTTGGAAATGCGTCCAAGGCATCGCAGTGAATGTATTGAGGACACGTTGCACGGGGTATTGCATAGCGACCTCATCGTAATCAAATGTTTCTGGATTGATTTGCTGATCTAGGATGATGTAATCAAGGTGCCACATATCATAGTTGCCTGATATGGTAGCATGATTTCTAAAACGAAATTTAAACCCGTTCAACAAATATTCAGGTTCCGTAATATGAATGAAAACACGCTCAAAGTTGGTCATAGCGGAACCACCAACTGACCAACGCTGAAACCACTCCCCTTGTCCGAAGGGTGAATAGAAGTCGAGATAAAGAGAATCTTCACCTTCTGGAGCGTTGCCAAAACCACCGCCTTGGTAGTGAAACACGAGGTATACATTATCAAATTCAGTATATCCACCTAAATTAATTGGAATGGAAGTGAGCGTATCGGCTGGACCTTCTGCATATTGATCCTCGAAATCGTAGGGATATCCTGTTCTATCAAGACCTTCCAAAGTCGCGACTCCTATTGAAATGGGAGACATCGCAAACGTATTGTTGATACGTGCACGATCATCTTCCCATCTTTGATAAGATACAGGCACATTGGGGTCTGTGGTAATAAGCGAATAACGTGAAAAGTCATCGAAAAACGGCAATGGTATGGAACCGCCGCCTCTTTCGACACCTTGTCTGCGTTTGTCCAATTCGTATTGTCTATTTTTTTCTATATCAAAAAACAAATCAGACTCCACCTCTTGAGCAGTGCTGATGAATGAAAGAGAAAGTGCAAGAAAAAAAACGAGAGGTCTAATCATCATTGATTGATTAAGGTATGTCCTCCGAGCAGGGAGTATTATATAGTTTAAAATCCACCAACTTACCGGGAGAAACGCCAGGTCCCTCAGGATCAAAAGGAGGATCTTGTTCGCAAACGCGACCAACGGCAGAATCCGCCGAAGATTGCACATCATACATAAAAAATGCTTGACCAAGGAGATTGAGGCTATCCAGAACAGCCATTGCACCAGCATAGGTCATCCCCTCCAGGTTGGGTATTCGTACGTCCGTTTGTGTGCTAACTCCAATTGATAAAACCACTCTTTCTCCTCTTCCGATTTTATCACCAGGCTTGAGTCTCTTTCCTTTATGAGTGATACTCAGCACAGCACCAACCATGCTATTGTTGGGCACCTCCTTTACTGAGTAGTCGATACCTTTATTTTTCAATTTAATGATTGCCACTTGGGCGAAATCTCCTTCTTCGATGTTGATAGTCTCTTGTGGGGGCAGCTTGCGATATACCGTCACGAATATTTGTCGTCCATCCTTCACCTTTGCGTCCGGTCGAGGATCCTGATTCACTATGATGCCTCCTTTTCCTTTTCTGTCGTAAATGCTATCCACCACTAGAAGAGAAAGGTCGCGTTCTTCCAGAGCAGCAGTGGCCTGTTCAAGGGACATACCGCTCAAATCGGGTACGCTAATCTGCTCACCATGATCGGTGTACCATGCAAGAAACAGCCACACTGAAATGCCGAGCACGATGTAGACTGCCAATATTTTCACCAAAATTTTCTTGCCCTCTGATGACCAGGCGAATTTGAATAATCCCATATGAATTACTTCATCATTTCTTCGGCGATGCTTTCCTCATACAAGTGACGCATATCTTCGATGAATCCAAAATTCTCTTCATCTACTGTGACGCGCCCTTTTGTAACGTGACCTAACAACATTACAGGAACATTATTTTCTGCAACGAAATCAAGGAATTCATCTTCGTAGTCTTCCACGACAGTTACTACTATTCTACTTTGGCCTTCTCCAAACAAGAAAGCATCTCTTCTAATTTCGCTATCGGTAACGATATCAAAGCCTAAAGAGTTTGGCAATCCCATTTCAACAAGCGTCACAAAAAGACCTCCATCACTTACATCATGTGCTGCGCTGATATAATTATTACGAATAAGCCCTTTCATACATTCTTGTAATGAAAATTCTTCTTCTAAATCAAAATGAGGAGCAGGGCTATTTTTTACACCATGAATAGAATAAAGATATTCGCTGCTATTGATATCCTCGTAATTGTGACCCAACAAATAAATCAAATCGCCTTTGTATTTAAAGTCTAGCGTAGTTTGAAGTGACTTGTCCTTGAGCACGCCAATCATGCCGATGGTAGGTGTTGGAAATACTGGTCTCGCGCTTCCATCTTCATTTACTGTTTGATTATAGAAGCTCACATTACCTCCTGTCACAGGGGTTTGGAACTTCTTACAAGCAGCAGACATACCTTTGATGGCTCCTACAAATTGCCAGTAAACTTCAGGGTTGTAAGGGTTTCCGAAATTGAGGCAGTTGGTGATAGCTGAAGGTTCGCCTCCACTACAAACGATATTGCGCGCTGCTTCCGAAACGGCGATCATTGTTCCTATTTCAGGATCTGCGTTCACGTAGCGACCATTGCAATCTACGGTGAGTGCAAGCGCCTTGTTTGTTTCTTTAATATTCACGATAGCCGCGTCGCTCGGCTTGTTGGTGCTCATGTTCACCGTACCTACCATTGAATCGTATTGCTCATAAATCCATTTTTTAGAACAGATATTATGGTGCGCCACCAATTGACGAGCGATGACTACGAGATCTTTTGGTTCTTTGATTTGAGAAATATTGAACTTCTTTGCCTCTTTGTAGTATGCAGGCTCTTTGTATTCTCTTTCATAGATTGGGGCTCCACCGCCGAGCACAAGGCTCTTTGCTGGAATATCGCCAACTACAGTACCATTCATGAAATATCTTACCTGAGTGCTATCAGTGACTTCACCGATCTGCACCGCATGTAAATCCCATTTCTCAAAAATACTTTCTACTACTGACTCTTGTCCTTTCTTTACCACGATGAGCATGCGCTCTTGTGATTCTGAAAGCAGAATCTCGAATGGCAACATTCCTTCCTGACGTGTTGGCACGCGGTCAAGATGTATATCCATCCCCACATTTCCACCAGCGCTCATTTCAGATGTAGAGCAAGTGATACCCGCGGCACCCATATCTTGCATACCAGCGATAGCATCGGTTTTTGCCAATTCCAAGGTCGCTTCTAAAAGCAGTTTTTCTTGGAATGGATCACCTACCTGAACACTAGGAAGATCTTTTGCTGATTCTTCGGTAATATCTTTTGATGCAAATGAAGCACCCTTAATGCCGTCTTTACCAGTCGCTGAACCGACGATGTATACTGGATTTCCCACTCCTTTTGCCTTCGATGAAATTATCTCACCGGTGCGCACGAGTCCAACTGACATTGCATTTACGAGAGGGTTTGCCTGATATGATTCATCGAAATGAACCTCGCCCCCCACGGTGGGAATACCGAAAGCATTTCCATAATCACCAATACCTTTCACAACGCCCGCCATTAGCCACTTTGTGCGCTTATTGTCCAATTTACCAAATCTCAACGAATTGAGCTGAGCGATAGGACGCGCGCCCATGGTAAAAATGTCGCGATTGATACCACCCACTCCTGTAGCCGCTCCCTGATAAGGTTCGAGGGCACTTGGGTGATTGTGTGATTCAATCTTGAAAGCGCATCCCAAGCCATCGCCTATGTCTACCAAGCCAGCATTTTCCTCACCAGCCTTCACTAGCATGTGAGGGCCATCCTTGGGAAGGGTTTTCAACCACTTAATCGAATTCTTATAAGAGCAGTGTTCCGACCACATCACAGAGTAGACACACATCTCGGTGAAATTTGGAGTGCGACCAAGGATTTCTGCGATTTTATCAAATTCATCAGCTCTAAGACCCATATCTTGAGCTTGTTCCAGCGTGGCTGGAGCCAAGGCGGAGTTCAAATTCATTGAAATACAATTTTATGAGGGCAAATATACTCTACCGTATGGAAATTTTGGACTCAAATTGAACCGAAATACAAGGAGTTTTCAAGGGCTTTGACACCTATATTTGGAGCATGATACTACACCCTTGGCACGAAGTAGAACACGACTTCGATAAGAAAAGCGCATTGGTAAAAGGAATTGTTGAAATCTCTCAAGGTTCCAAAGCCAAATATGAAGTGGACAAAAAAAGCGGATTACTCAAGCTCGACCGCGTCGTGTTTGCGACGTTCCACTACCCTATCAATTATGGTTTCATTCCTCAAACCCTTGGCGAGGACGGCGATCCATTGGACATTCTAGTGCTCTCACAAGTACCCATTCAGCCACTTTGTTTGGTGAAAACCAAAGTAATTGGCTACATGGAAATGCTCGATAATGGAGAAAAAGACGAGAAAATTATTGCTGTAGCTCAAGGTGATATGAGCGTGAGCCATATCAATAGCATCGAGGAATTGCCCGAAAACTATAAGCTAGAGATGAAACACTTTTTTTCCGAGTACAAAACACTAAGTAAAAAAACGGTTGTGGTGGATGAGTTTTTACCGGCAAACGAAGCACTTCGTATCATAGAAGAATGTATAGAACGCTACGAGAAGAAATTCAAAAAGTGAGACGATCGAAATTGCCTCATGTAGGCACCACCATTTTCACCACCATGTCCGCACTTGCTATGGAACACGGTGCTTTAAACCTAGGGCAAGGATTTCCATCCTTTGAAGTGGATCGAGCATGGGGTGACCTCGTTAAAAAGTATATTGATTCTGGTAAAAATCAATATGCTCCCATGCCAGGAATACCAGAATTGCGCAATGCTTTAGCTTCTAAAATAAAAAAATCGTACCAGCGAGAATTTGATCCTGCGTCAGAAATTACCGTCACTGCAGGTGCCACGCAAGCCATCTTCACTGCCATTCAAGCATTCGTACATCCAGGTGATGAAGTTATTTTATTTGCGCCTGCATATGATTGTTATGCGCCTGCAATTGAAATGATTGGAGCAAAACCCATTTGGATTGAATTGCGCTATCCCGATTATCAAATTCCTTGGCAGGAAGTAGCGGAAAAAATCAATGATCGCACAGCCATGATCATTCTCAACCATCCGCACAATCCGAGCGGCGCTTCCATTGATGAAGGTGACATCAAACAATTAATTTCCATTACAAAAGATACTGACTGTATCATTCTCTCAGATGAAGTCTATGAGCATATACTATTCGACCAAAGACAACATCAGAGTGTATTGAAATTTCCGGAGTTGCGAAACCGTGCATTAGCAGTATTTTCTTTCGGAAAAACTTTCCATCTCACAGGTTGGAAAATGGGATATATTATTGGCGACGCAGACTTGATGAATGAATTTAAAAAAGTGCATCAATACAATGTTTTTTGTTGCAATACTCCTGCACAATATGCGCTCGCTGAATATTTACTAGACGAGGAAAAGTATACGAGCATACCGGCTTTTTATCAAGAAAAAAGAGATAAATTTAATTTGCAATTACAAAGTTCTAGTTTTGAAATTCTACCAAGCGCTGGTACTTATTTTCAATTATTAAATTATAAAAATATCACTGACAAAAGTGATATCGAAGTTGCTACAGAGTGGACGAAGAAGTATAAAATCACTACGATTCCGTGTTCTGTTTTTTATCCGAATCAGCTAGATGAAAAAGTATTGCGCGTTTGTTTTGCCAAGGATGATGATACACTCGAGCGTGCAGCCGAAATTTTAAGTCAAATAAAATCATGACCTTCTACGCACGGCTTATCTCCCTGCTGCCATTTACAGTCAATGTGAGTGGACGCAAACATGATTTAATTTGCACATTGGGCAAGCTCATTACAGGAAAACCTAAAGACTTTCAACTAAATCAACAAAAGCTGAGTTTAAGCAATCATCCCGTTGCTAAAATCTACTATTATGCACCCTATAATTTTCAAAAGGACTTTGAAAAATCGGCCTTAGGGGTTCTTTTATTTTCCTCATTAAAACCCAACGATGTATTCGTTGATGTGGGAGCAAACCTAGGTGGTTATAGTATGTTGGCGAAAAAGAAAGGGGCAAACGTTTTTGCATTCGAACCCTTTCCTGAGCTCTATGCCTTTTTAAAATCAAATGAAAATCATTTTGGAAAGGTTCATTCTTATGCTTTGTCCAACACTATTGGTGAAACCACTTTCCATATTTCGGACAAAAACATTGGGGGAAGTTCGCTTGTGGAGAGTAATCTCCCTCGTGAAGCAAGCGGATATACGCGCGAAGTTTCGGTGAAGGTCTCTACGGGTGATGAAGTACTAAAAGA
>JBKCOM010000180.1:0-2857 GCA_046309775.1 Flavobacteriales bacterium | reverse complement strand
CCTGTCAGTTCCATACTTCCAGTGAGTCGACCATCCCGTTCGCTTGGACTTCGCACTCATGATTCTGAAAGTTCAAACCGTCTTCCATCTTTTGTACAGCATTACCTCCTGCTACGCAGGAGCTATTCAAGACACACACGGTTTGCAGCTTGGCGAAGGCGGGGCTTTTGGCACAACCCTTTGACCGAAGAACAGCACTCCAATTATACGAAAAAACTGTCTTCCGAAGCAGTGCACCCCCGCTTTTGCCAAGCTGTTGTTGGTGGATGCCCTTATTTCCGGTGTTTTGAAAATCCGCATAAAACTGATAAAAAAAGCGATTCACGTCAGTTAAATGAGTAAATTTGCGGAAAATCCGCATAAAATGATTGTTTATTTTAAGGTCGCAAATTATAAGTCCATCAATGATGAGGTCACATTAAACTTTAATGCAGCTTCCATTAGTGAGCACGTAAATTCGAATGTTATTGAAACTGATAAGTATTCACTATTAAAGTCAATGACACTTTATGGTCACAATGCAAGCGGTAAGTCAAAGTTATTAGAAGCTTTAGTTTATATGAGATGGTTCATAAACAACTCTGCAACCGAAAAACAAAGCTCCGAGGAAATTGATGTTGAACCATTTGAGCTTTTACAATCCGCATCAAAAAAACCAAGCTTTTTTGAAGTGAGCTTTTTATTGGGAAGACAGAGATACAGATATGGATATGAAGCAGACAAGAAAACTATACATAAAGAATGGCTTTTAGAGTCTAAAGCAGCCAAAGAATATCCTGTTTTCCTGAGAATTGGTCAAAATTTTGAAATTGACTTTAAGCGATTTGAAAACTCAGAAGAGCTAGAGAAAAGAACTAGAAAAAATGCACTATTTCTTTCCGTAGCATCACAGTGGAATGTTCAAAAAGCACAAAAAATTGATAGTTGGTTTGAAAGTATATTTACGGTTCATGGTCTTGCAGATGAAAATTATAGGGAGCATACTTTAGAACTACTTAAAAATGATAAGTATAAATTACTAATCAATAAATTCATCCAGAAGGCAGACCTTGGTATTAATACTATAGATGTTGTTGACGTTCCAATTAAGTTAGAGGAAGTTTTAAAGAGAGTTCCAGATGATTTAAAAGGTGTCTTTAAAGAAAAATTCAAAGAACGCTCTGAGACAGCAGTATTTGCGATTCATAATAAGTATGATGAGAAGAGAAAAATTGTCGGTAGTGTTCCATTTCTTCTTGACAAATCCGAGTCTGAGGGAACAAAAAAATACTTTAATCTAGTCGGCTTGTTTGTAAAAGCAATTTTAGAGGGACGCTTAGTAGTAATTGATGAGTTTGATGCAAGGTTACACACTTTGTTGTCTAAAGCAATCATTAAGATTTTTAACTCTGAAAAGATAAAATCAACTGCTCAGTTGCTTGTGGCAAGTCATGATACCGCATTGCTGGATAGAAATTTATTGAGAAGAGACCAAATATATTTTGTTGAGAAAAACGAACTTGGTGCTACAAGTGCTATTTCACTTGTAGAGTATAAACCAAGGAAAGATAGTCCTTACGACAAGAATTATCTGGAAGGCAAATATGGCGGGATACCTTTTATTGAAGATTTAGAAAGTTTATTTACCAATGAATAATTCAAAAAAACATAAGCAGCCCTCATTCAAAGATTTTCTAGACAAATTAAAATCCAATACTGTCGATGAGCCAAAACAGATAGGGAGATTTGACGAAAGGAGGTATTTTCTTATTGTTACGGAAGGAGAAAGGACAGAGCCTTTATACTTTAATTATTTCAAAAACTATTTACCCAAAAAATTATTAGAAACGATTGAAGTTAGTGGAGAAGGTGATAATACGGTGAATATTGTTAGGAAAGCTATTGAGTTAAGAAATGAAAGGAACTTATCTCTCAAACCAAAGTTTGACGAAGTGTGGGCTGTTTTTGATAAGGACGACTTTCAAAGTTCGAGATTTAATGCTGCTGTAAGTTTGGCAAATAGAGAGGGAATTAATAGCGGACATTCAAATCAATCTTTTGAGTTATGGTATGTATTACATTTTCAGTATTTAACAAGTGCTCTTCATCGAAGCGATTATATCAAGTTGCTGTCAAAAAATTTAGGGTTTAGATATGAAAAGAATAATCCAATAGTTGTCGAACATTTATTCAAGAAATGCAATATAAAGCAAGCTATTCATTGGGCTAAAAAGTTAGAAGAATTGCACACAGGGAAAACTCCCGCTCAATCTTGTCCGTCAACTAAAGTTTATGAGTTAGTCGAAAAGTTAATGTCCTATTGTGAAATTGAAAAATGATGAACTGTCAAATAGGGTTTCCGCCAACTACTTCATACCCGCAAATCAGGTGCGTTTATCTACCCCGCCTGCGGTGCATTGCCGCACCTTTTCATTGGGGTTGGTTTTCAAATATAAATAAATTGTTTGATTAGAATTTGGAGTTTGGAGTCCCGATGGCTATCGGGAGGAAATTGGGAGATTGGGAGATTGGAAGATTGGGAGTTTGGAAGATTGGAATTCTAGTTCCTCATCACTCTATTCATCTTCATTCTCATTCCGCTTCTCTTTCTTTTCTAGAATGAGAATCACAATGGGAATGAGAATGAATAAAAAGGGGCGAGGGGCGGGGCAACAGGACTCCGTAGGAGTCGCATCTCTATAGCATAGAAATAAGAGCGAACATATTCCCGACCCTGTAGGGCATACGCGTCAACTTAAGATTGTAATTTCCATCATTTGTTGGAAGTTGAGTCGCTTTCTTTTGTCGTAGCATGAAGTTTTAATTAACTTAAGAATGAGTTTTTCTTCTTCGATGGATCGGTGGTTGGAAGACTCAT
>JBKCOM010000179.1:0-32606 GCA_046309775.1 Flavobacteriales bacterium | reverse complement strand
TTTACAAATAAACCGTTGATTGTTGGAAAATTCTTCGTTTATTTGCACCCCCAATTTAAAGGGTTAAAACTTTAAAGATATGGCACGTATTTGCGAAATCACAGGAAAGAAGACGATCACAGGAAACCACGTTTCCCACTCCAATATTAAAACTCGTCGTAAGTTTTATCCAAACCTTCAATACAAGCGTTTTTGGCTTGCTGAAGAAAATCGCTGGATTGAACTACGCGTTACCCCAAAGGGTATGAAAACCATCAATAAGATTGGTTTGAACGAGGCTATGAAGCGCGCTAAGGCCAATGGCTTTATTGGATAATCTACAATAGGTTAGAATTTAGAGGTTAAACAAAAATAGACGCCTTCCTTATGTTCAGGAGGGCGTTTTTGTTGTCTAATCCACTGATAGCCAATTGTCTTTTAGTGCAATAACTTCAATTTCGTAGAACGGGTGTCATTGCTTATATTTGCGCCCCTAAAAAGGAAACCTTTCCAAATTAATTGATCCATGCAGAATAAATCGTTTACTTGGGTTTTTGTAATCCTATTAACGTTAGCAGTAGCCTACCAACTCTCATTCGGTTGGGTTGCTCGTAATTTCGAAAAACAAGCGCATCAAATTGCGGTTGACTCTATCTCTACTACTGGCTTGACTGGTGGTGCGGCAGACTCTGCTATTTTCGCCCTTGAAAAGAAAATCCTTCGTGATAGCTCAGAGGCTAAAGTGTATCCACTGATGGGACACTCTTACAGCTATTTGAAGCAACATGAGTTGGGACTCGGTCTCGATCTCAAGGGTGGTATGTCAGTGACACTTGAGGTGTCAATTCCAGATATGATCGTTGCGATCAGTGGAGACAATCCAAACCCTGCATTCAGAAAGTCTATTGCGGAAGCAATCGAAGCACAGAAGTCTAGCGGTAGCGATTATATTACTCTTTTCGAAGAAGCATGGAAGCGCAATAGCGGTGGCCTCGAGTTGTGGAGAATCTTCAACAATCTTGAAACACAAGAGAAATTCCCTGCAAAAACTTCTGATGACGATGTAATCAAAACGTTGCGCGAAGAGGCAGATATCGCTATCAGCAATACTGAAAATATCATTCGCAAGCGTATCGACCAATTTGGTGTTACTCAGCCGAACGTGCAAAAGCAATCTCTTTCTGGTCGTATCCTAGTTGAACTTCCTGGTGTGGACGACAGAGAACGCGTTCGTAAGAACTTGAAGTCGACCGCAAATCTTGAGTTTTGGGATACGTATTTCAATACTGAAGTAATCGGCGCTTTGAGCGAGGCAAATACGCGTCTTGGTAAGAAGTTGGCTCCGCAATTCTTCTCAACAGATTCACTTCGTTCGCAAAAAGATTCTCTGATGTTTGCTGCTCTTGCAGATACTACATTGAGCAAACCACAGCAAGATTCTATTAGAAACTTCTATGCTGACAATACTGTGAAAGCAGATAGTTTGTTGACGAAAGAAGAATTGAGAAAAAAGAACCCTCTTTTTGCCCTTTTGAATCCTCAAGTGCCAATGGGTTCAGCTATGGTAGGATACGCAGCCGTATCTGATACAGCAGCTTTCAATCGACTTATTGCTACACCAGAAGCTAAAGAAGTGATTCCTGCTGAGTGTCGTCTATTGTGGGGCGCAAAAGTTGAAAAGAATATTGCTTCTTTATACGCTATCAAGGATGCTTCTTTGAGAGGAAAGGCTGAACTCGATGGTAAGTCAATCATCGATGCACGTCAAGATTTCGACCCAATCACAGGTGAAGTGACGGTGGAAATGAGAATGGATAGCGAAAAAGGTACTCCTCTATGGAGAGAAATGACCAAGAAGAATGCGGCAGATAATAAGCGTCCAATCGCAATTGTGATGGACAACTTAGTGTACTCAGCTCCTAGTGTAAATAGCGAAATTCCAAACGGTAGCTCTGTTATCACCTTCGGACAGGGTGCTGATGAAAGAGAAAGCGCGATTCAAGAAGCGAAAGACCTCGCGGGTCTTTTGAAGGCGGGTTCACTTCCTGCTCCTGCGAAAATCATCGATGAAGTTACTGTAGGTCCATCTTTGGGTGAGAAAAACATCAAGGCTGGTATCTGGTCTTTCATCATCGCTTTCTTGGTGATTTTGATTTATATGATTTTCTACTACGCTTGGGCGGGTTGGGCTGCTAATGTAGCTTTGATTGCAAACCTTTTCTTCCTCATCGGAGCGTTGGTTTCTCTCGGTGGTGCGTTGACATTGCCTGGTATCGCGGGTATCGTACTCACCATGGGTATGGCGGTCGATGCGAACGTACTTATCTATGAGCGTGTGAAAGAAGAATTACGTTATGGTAAGAATATTAGCACTGCGATGAGAGATGGCTTCTTGAAAGCAATTAGCGCAATCCTCGATGGTAACGCTACTACGCTTATCACCGGTATCATCCTCTTCTTAGTGGGTTCAGGACCTATCAAAGGTTTTGCTACAACCCTTATCATCGGTATTTTCACTACCTTATTTACTGCAATCATCATCGCTCGTTTGATTTTGTATCGCCGTCTCGAAAACAAGAAAGAAATTACTTTCTCTAGCAATATCACCAAGAACTGGTTTACTAAGGTGAACTATGACTTCGTAGGCAAGAGAAAGATATTCTATGCAATATCTATAGTAATCGTGGCTGCGGGTATTGGTTCATGGGCCTTCCGTGGTTTCAATCTCGGTGTTGACTTTATCGGTGGTACTTCATATAAAGTTGAGTTTGCTCAAGCGGTAGAAGCTGATCAAGTTCGTCAAGCACTCGAGTCAACCTTGGTGGATGATAAGGGCAACAAAGGTTCTGTTCTTGTACAAAGTATCGGTTCAGGGTCTAAGGACTTTAAAGTGACTACAAACTTCCTCATTAACAGCACCGATCCGAATGCGGATGCTTTGGTATCTGCAAAAGTTCAGGAAGCCCTTAACAAAGTGTCGAGTGATGTTAAGATGGATTCATCTTACAAAGTGGATGCTTCGATGAGTGACGACTTCCGTCGCGAGGCGATCTGGGCAGGTATTATTTCTTTGTTGCTTGTGGGCTTTTACATCTTCATTCGATTCAGAAAAATCGACTTCGCGATTGGTGCTGCAGTGGCACTCTTCCACGATGCATTGATCGTTATTGCTGCGTTCACCTTGTTGAATGGTATCCTTCCATTCAGCTTGGAAGTAAACCAGAACTTTATTGGAGCTATTCTGACCATCATCGGTTTCTCGATCAACGATACTGTGGTAATCTTTGACCGCGTTAGAGAATACTTGAAAGGAAACAAGAGCCAGCCAATGGCCACAACTATCAATGCTGCTCTCAATAGCACGCTTGGTCGTACAATCAACACGTCTATGACTGTATTGCTTACGTTGGTCGTGATGTTCATCTTTGGTAGCGACGACATCAAAGGATTCTGTTTCGCAATGATTATCGGTGTTGTAGCAGGGGTTTATTCATCACTCTTCATCGCAACGCCAATTGTTGTGGACATGGGCTTGAAGCAAAGCAAGTCAGATGAAGCAGCAGATGCCAAGCCAGTGACAGCATAATCTATATCAAAATATTATAAAAAGAAGGCGCTTTACAAGCGCCTTCTTTTTTTGTGTCTTTTATTCTACTACTTTTGTCGGGATGTCAGGAGGAGAAATCATTTTAATCTTATTCGTTTATCTTTTGCTATTTGGAGCAAAAGGCGTTCCTGCTCTCGCTCAGACGATGGGAAAAGCGCTCTATCAATTCAGAAACGCAGCGAAGGACGTTCAAGATGAAATTATGTCTAGCGCAAATGAAATCCGAAATGAGGCACGCGCTAGAATGGATCAACTGAATATTGAAGGTGACGACGAACATCCCGAAACGCGCGCGCCATTTATTCCTTCAAACAAACCAGCAGAACCAGCAGTCCCACAAACTCCGACGTCAACGGAAAATACTGAATCATCTGAAAACATTACCCCTAAATCTGAAGTTAATAACGAGGAAAAGGGTAAGCAAGAATGATTCTCTATCAGAACAACAAAGAAATTCTAGAGCTAATACGTCTAAATGTTTCAATAGAACATTTTGAAAGTATCGTTGACCAGATTCATTGGCAACACAATAATATTACTGTTTACGGCAAGGAATACCAGGAACCACGACTCACGGCTTGGTTTGGACCGCCTTATAAATATTCTTCTATTCAATGGCCGGGGGCAGATATTCCCGAGTGTTTATTCGGGTTAAAAAAAACAGCTGAGGAATATTCCTCGTTTAATTTCAATTCTGTTTTACTGAATTATTATCGTAATGGCTCTGATAGCATGGGCTGGCACAGCGATAATGAAAGGGAGATGAATCAATCTTGCATCGCTTCTGTGAGCTTGGGTGAATCGCGAAAAATGAAGTTTAAACACAAGTCAACAAAGGAGATTATAGATGTAGTTCTAAATCATGGAGATCTATTGTTGATGCGTGACTTTCAAAAGAATTGGCAACATGCTATACCAAAAACAACGAGGCCACTCGGGCCTCGTCTGAATCTTACTTTTAGAGAAATTTTACTCTAATTATTTATATTGTTCCAAAGCTGCGAGACGATTTTGAATTTTCTTGCTCCACATTGCTTGTGCTTCTTTGTCATTTGCATTACTTGTTTCAACATTGTAAGCCTGTTGCTCAATGAATAGCTGGTTATTTTTTTCTTTATAAATGTTTCTTACAGCTATCAAGAGTGCTTCATAAGTCAAATTGGGACCTTCACTTTTTATGTATTCTAACGTTGCCTGCTTCATCAAGCGGGCGTAAATTTCTGTGAGATCGAAAAAGCCCTGTTCGTGTAACAATAAATGAGAGCTTTGCGCACCTTTCATAACCCAACTCTCTTTGAGGTCGACATATGCTTGGAATTCGGCTGTGAGTCCTTTTTCATCCGATCTAACCGCGTAGCTTATTCCACAATAAGTGAATGCCTTTTGATAACCTGAAGGGTTTGAGCTCAATGCGTAATGCGACCATTTTAGCGAGTTCGGCTCATAGTTTACAATCTGACTCACTTGGGCTTGTGTGGAAAGTGAGATTAGTAAAACTACGACAGAGAAGAAGGATTTCATTGGTACACTATTTTTAATGGTTTACGTGGGGTGAGAATAATTAGTTTCAAAAAAAAAGAAATTTTTTAAAGATTTTTTTTGAGGCAATTCCTCTACTTTGGCAATCATGAAATCGATGATTCACATTCATGAAGAAGTGAGGCAAGCCTTGCGAGAGGGAAAGCCTGTGGTGGCTTTAGAATCAACCATCATAGCCCATGGGATGCCATTTCCAGAGAATATTCAAATGGCCAAAGAGGTTGGAGCCATTATCCGAGGTAATGGAGCAGTGCCAGCTACGATTGCTTGTATGAACGGAAAACTGCACATCGGCCTCGACGACCAGCAATTGAAGCTACTAGCGGAGTCTGATAATGTTATGAAGGTGAGTCGACGGGAGCTGCCTTATGCGATTGCTATGAAGAAAATCGCAGCAACAACGGTGTCTGCCACCATGATTGGAGCTGAAATGGCAGGAATAAAGGTATTTGTCACAGGCGGTATTGGAGGAGTTCATCGAGGCTGGGCGGATTCTTTAGACATTAGCACAGACTTGATTGAACTCGCACAAACAAATGTTGCCGTGGTGAGCGCGGGAGCCAAAGCTATTCTGGATATTCCGGCAACGCTTGAGTTATTGGAAACTTTAGGGGTGCCTGTGATATCTTACCGCTCGAGTCGCTTTGGGGCCTTTTACAGTTCTGAAAGCAATGAAACGGTTGAAATGCGAATGGATCGAGTAGAAGAGATCGCCAGCTTCCTAAACACAAAATGGGAATTGGGATTGAAGGGTGGCGCTTTGATTTCGAACCCGATTCCTAAACCCTATGAAATTGAAAGTAATAAGATAGATACTATCATTGAGGACGCAATTTCAAAATCAAAAGATTATGGAATTAAAGGCAAAAAATTAACGCCATTTTTACTTTCAGAAATTAAAAGTATAACCGAGGGTAGAAGCCTAGAGGCGAATATTCAATTAGTTAAAAATAATGCTCGATTGGGAGCAGAAATAGCAGCGGCCATGTAAGGTGGTCAGCACAGAATCCTTTTATCTTTGTAGCATGTCAAAATCCTTTGAAACACCAGATCATATTCTTACAGAAGAGAAGATTCGTCAACGCATGTTGGATGATTATCGTTTGGCTTGCATTTCGCGCGAGGCTTCTCTTTTGGGAAGAAAAGAAGTATTGACCGGAAAGGCCAAGTTTGGAATTTTTGGTGATGGCAAAGAGCTCGCTCAGATAGCCATGGCACGTCAGTTTAAAAATGGCGATTGGCGTGCAGGCTATTACCGTGATCAAACTTTCATGATGGCAATCAATGAGCTTACAGTTCGACAATACTTTGCAGCTTTATATGCTCATACCGATGTGAGCTTGGAACCTGCAAGTGCTGGTCGTCAAATGGGAGGACACTACGGAACGCGTTTCCTCAATGAGGATGGAAGTTGGAAGAAGGTTTCTGAATTAAAAAACTCTTCCGCTGATATCTCACCAACTGCCGGACAAATGCCCCGTTTGCTAGGTCTGGCGCAGGCTTCCAAAATGTATCGTCAGCTTCCAGATTTACATGCGTTTACTGATTTTTCAAATAAAGGAAATGAAGTTGCTTTCGGTACTATCGGTGACTCCAGCACTTCTGAGGGTTTGTTTTGGGAAACAATGAATGCCGCGGCTGTACTTGGCGTGCCAATGTGCATGTCTGTTTGGGACAACGGTTGGGGCATTAGTGTTCCCAAAAAATTTCAAACAGTAAAAGAGAGCATTTCTGAAGCGCTTTCTGGTTTTGAAAAAACAACCACCACCAATGGTATAAAGATATTTAAGGTAAAAGGCTGGAATTATCCAGAACTACTTTTGACTTACGAAAAAGCGGTGCAATACTCGCGTGAACATCATATTCCCACCTTGGTGCACGTGGAGGAATTGACGCAGCCGCAAGGTCATAGCACTAGCGGTAGTCACGAGCGCTACAAGGATAAAGCCTTGCTCGCATGGTATGAAGAATATGATTGCCTCGTGCAATTCAAACAGTTTATTATTCGCGATGGCGCTGCATCAGAAAGAGATCTCGATGCAATTCGAGAAGAAGCAAAGCAGCATGTTCGCCAAGAGCAAAAACAAGCATGGGCTGACTTCAGGGCAGACATAGACAAGGATGTGGCAGTGGCGAGAACACTTATCAGCAATTTGGCAGATGAGTTTTCATCAAACGAGCAGCTTCAAGCTATTCAAATTGATTTTAGCAAGACAATAGATCCCATTCGAAAGGATATTTTTTCTTTTGCGAAAAGAGCGTTGAGAACAGTTAGAGGTCAGCATTCTTCTAGTGCGACTTCACTTTCTAATTGGATCAATGCGTTGCATGCTGAATGCGAAAAAAGATACAGTTCACATCTGTATAGCGAATCTGAGTGGTCTGCTCTTAATGTGACCGAGGTGAAGCCAGAAATCGATGGGGCATGCGAGTCTGTGGATGGTAGAATTATCCTAAGAGACTTCTGGGATCTTACCATGTCGAAGCGTCCGGAGGTTTTAATTTTTGGAGAAGATGTCGGTAAAATTGGAGGCGTGAATCAGACCTGTGAAGGACTTCAAGAAAAGTTTGGTGAGCTGAGAGTCGCGGATAGTGGTATTCGCGAGGCTACGATCCTTGGACAGGGCATAGGAATGGCAATGCGCGGATTGAGGCCTGTAGCTGAGATTCAATATTTGGACTATATTTTTTACGCATTGCAAATCATGCGCGATGACTTAGCTTCTGTGCAATACAGAACCAAGGGTGGACAAAAAGCGCCACTTATTGTCAGTACTCGTGGCCACCGTCTTGAAGGCGTGTGGCATGCTGGAAGTCCAATGGGCAGCATCATACACAGTGTTCGAGGGATGATCGTTTGTGTACCGCGAAATATGATGCAGGCCGCGGGTATGTACAATACCCTTCTCAAGAGCGATGAGCCCGCGATTGTTGTAGAATGCTTGAACGGTTATCGCTCGAAAGAATTGAAACCAAAGAATCTTGGTGAATACACCATTCCAGTAGGCGTTCCTGAAATAGTAAAAGAAGGAAAGGATATCACCATTGTGAGCTATGGGGCCACTTTCAACCTTTGTCAACAAGCCGCACAACAACTCGCGGAAGTTGGAATTGATGTGGAATTGGTCGATGTAAGAACTCTTTTACCTTTTGACATCCATCATATTTGTGCAGAAAGTGTGTCAAAAACAAACCGTCTTATTATCGTAGATGAAGACGTACCGGGAGGTGCATCGGCTTTCATTCTTGATCAGATATTAAATAAACAAGGCGCTTATAAAATGTTGGATAGCGAGCCATTGACCATTAGTGCGAAAGCGCATTTGCCAGCCTATGGAACGGATGGTGATTACTTCTCAAAGCCAAGCATCGAAGACATATTTGATGCGGCTTACGAGATGATGAGAGAAGTGAATCCTTCACAATTCCCAGCCATTTATTAATAAAAAAACAAGCTTAAAAAGCACAATGGACTTATGACTATTGTGCTTTTTTTTATGCATTCATAGTTTTATTTGCAAAACTCCTTTATTTTAGCACCTACCGTATAACCTTGACAACCCTTATGAGTGAACATAAAATCTCTCTTCTCGTCTTTTTTGCAGTACTTATCGGCTTTGGAGCGAATGCTCAAACTATAAAGGGAAAGGTGACCGATGAGTTGACGGGAGAACCACTATTCGCGGTGAATGTGGGCGTCAAAGGAACTACAAGCGGCACCTCTACAGATTTTGATGGTGAATTTTCTTTGAAAGTAGAGTCACTTCCGGTTACTTTACTCTTTCGACTGATCGGTTATGGTGAACAAGAAGTGGTCGTTAACTCGGCATCTGATCGCGTCAATGTTAAAATGGCAGAGGCTGTCATTCAAGGTAGGGAAGTGGTGATTGAAGATATTCGAGTTACTGAAAAACAAAAGCAAGCTCCATTAACTGTCGAGAATTTGGATTTGATCGCTATCAAACAAGCACCTTCTGGTAATTTTTATGAAGCACTTGGAACCTTGAAGGGCGTCGATTTAACTACTGCAAGTCTAGGATTCAGAATTATCAATACACGCGGATTCAACTCTACATCGCCTGTGCGCACATTGCAATTGATTGATGGTGTAGACAATCAATCACCAGGATTGAATTTCTCTTTGGGTAATTTTCTCGGCGCGCCTGATTTGGATGTGAAGAGTGTCGATATTGTGCAAGGTGCGAGCAGTGCATTTTTTGGCCCAGGTGCATTCAATGGAGTCATCAATATGGAAACGAAAAATCCGTTTATTTTCCAGGGTTTTTCGGCGCAAATGAAAGTGGGTGAACGCGCATTGCTTGAACCACAAATCCGCTGGGCGCAGGCTTTCAAGAACAAGGATGGCGAAGATAAATTCGCTTATAAAATCAATCTTTATTACATACGAGCAAACGACTGGGAAGCATCTGATTATTCACCAATTTTTGGAAGTGAGCATGGCACTGAAAATCCTTACGGTTTTGACGCGGTGAATATCTACGGCGACGAAGCCATTGCCACCAATAATGATTATACCGATTCTCCTTTTGAATATACAGGTTTGGGAGTTTTTTATAGAAATGGATATCGAGAAAATCAGCTTACCGACTACACGCTCGAAAATTTTAAGTCCAGTGCAGCTGCTTTTTACAAGATAAAAAGTGACTCACCTTAAGTTATCAATTCAATTTTAGTACCGGTTCAACGGTGTATCAAGGTGATAATCGCTATCGTTTGAAAGACATTCGTTTTTGGCAAAATAAGATTGAACTGAAGAAAGATAATAAGTGGTTCGTGCGTACATATTCCACTGGAGAAGACGCAGGAAACACTTATGATATCGTTACTACGGGCATTCGATTGCTCGAGGCTTCCGGTTCAACGGCTGAATGGAACACACGTGTGGCGTCAGTTTGGAGAAATACACTCAACTACGATCAGCTTGTGAGAGACCAACCAAGGTATGGACAAATTCTCAATCAAGTAGGTACTTCTGGTTTGCCTCCAGCGCAACAATTGGAGCTTTTCCAAAATTTATTGGGTCAATGGTATATCCAAGATTCAGATTTCTTTTCAAACCTTTATCAGAATACAATCAATACAGTAAATTCCACTTCGACACAAGATATTCAACCTTTCTATCAACCCGGAACACAACGTTTCAATGATAAGTTTGATGAAATAACGAGTACAACCTTTACCGAAGGCGGTTCCTTGTTTTACGATCGTTCGAAGCTTTACCACGTGCATGGTGAATATAAGTTCACCCCAACATGGGCGACGGTAACTACTGGTGGAAATGTGCGCTGGTATCGCCCTGATTCAAGGGGAACAATTTTTAGCGACACACTTCAATACACCTATCTGCGAAATGCTGACGGTGGTTTTGTTTTGGACAGTCAAGGTCGTCGAATTGCTACGGATAGCTCTCGCGTGGAGATTACAAACTTTGAATACGGAGCATATGTCGGAGTCGAAAAGAAAGTAATGGAAAATAAATTGATTCTTAACGCCACGGGTCGTGTCGATAAAAATCAAAACTTTGATTTCCTTTTCTCTCCCGCAGCATCCATCGTATACAATCGAAATCCTAATAATGTATTTCGCTTGACCTTTAGCAGTGCGCTCCGCAACCCAACCTTAGCAGACCAATATTTATTCTATAATGTAGGGCGTGCAATTCTTCTCGGGAATGTGGATGGAAGATTTGAAGAGGGCAGAGACTCTTTAATTACACTTGATTCGTTTAATGAATATCGAAACACTTCGCCATTGAGTTCGGGATTGGCGAAGCTGGACTATTTCAATGTTGACCGCATTCGTCCAGAGCGCGCACGCACAATTGAAGTGGGTTACCGCGGAATTTTCTCCAATAAATTTTTTATGGACGCGAGTTATTACTATACACGCTATATAGATTTTATCGGATTTAATCTTGGTATATCTGCACGATTCACCCCAGAAGGTTTGCCCGATGGAGGTATCCAAGTATACCGTGTAGCGGTGAATGCTACGCAGGTAGTAACTACACAAGGCTTTAATATAGGGGGGAATTATTTCTTTAGAAAATCTACCTTGAACGCCAATTACTCTTGGAATCGATTGAATAGTGGAGAGGACGATCCGATCATTCCTGCTTTCAATACACCAGAGCATAAGTACAATTTGGGAATTAGCGCAAAGGATTTGGTACTATTTAAAAAGATCAAAAATGTTGGCTATTCCGTAAATTACAAGTGGATAGAGAATTTTATTTTCGAGGGTTCTCCGCAATTCACGGGTCCAATACCTTCTTACGATATGGTGGATGCACAAATCAATATTGAAGTTCCAAAAATTGATTGTACCTTTAAGCTTGGTGCTTCCAATTTGATGGGTATCCGACCATTCTTCGATGAAGATTTAGGTGATTTTAACGATAGAGCTTCGCGCGCTTTTAGAAATTTGAACTTACAAGTTTATGGAGGGCCGTTGGTAGGGAGAATGATTTATTTCTCCGTGCTGTATGAACCCAAAGTGAAGAATAAATAACAACCAAAATAAACAAGCCAATGAAAAAATGTCTACGTTCAGCCCTAGTGGCAATGGTAGCTGCTCTCCCGATGATGTCGTCGGCGCAGACTCGCTACATCGACCCAATCTTCGATGATTCGGAAATTGTGGTGGAAACAGGAGTGGTTTATGCACAAAACATCAACTTCCTCTTGTCCAATTTTCAAAGCGCCAATACACTCCCAAACTTGGGCGAATTGAGCGCCATCGCTGATGCCGGTGGATCTTTTCCAGCAGCATATTTTGATCCAACGGACGCAAGCACTGCTATCAAGCTTCAAAACATTCGTATGGATGTGTATTATCCAGACAACAACATCGATGAAGTGGATAGCCGTCCAGTAATCATTTATTTGCACACTGGTAACTTCCTTCCAACGCCTTTGAATGGTAGCACTACAGGTCTTATGAATGATTCAGCAGCAGTATACCTTTGCCGCGAATGGGCGAAGCGTGGTTATGTTGCCGTTTCAATGGACTACAGACTCGGTTGGAACCCAATCGCCTCTACAGTTCAGGAAAGAAGAGGTACTCTTTTAAATGCTGTATACCGAGCTATTCACGATTTGAAAGCGGGTATTCGCTTCTTGAGAGGAGACTCTGACAACCCATATAACATCGATCCTGAGAAGTTTGTCGTTTATGGTCAAGGTTCAGGTGGTTACGTTGCTCAGGCAGCTGCTACTTTGGATGATGCGGCTACAGAATTATTCTTAGAAAAATTCCGCCCGAATCCTTTTGACGCAACAGTTTCTTATGTAGATACATAGCAAGTAGGAACAGTGGAAGGTTTCGGTTTCCCAAACAGCTTGAACCTCTACCGTCCAAGCCCAGTATTTGCGGATTTCCAAGTGTCTATCAATGCAGGTGGTGCACTTGCTGATGAGTCATGGTTGGAAGCTGGTGATGCGCCAATGATGGCTATCAACTGCGTTCGCGACGACTTTGCTCCATTTGATGAAGGTACGGTAATCGTTCCAACTACACTCGAAGAAGTAGTAGACGTAGACGGAGCCAACGTTTTCATTAAAAAGGCAAATGACCTCGGAAATAATGCTGCATTTGCAAGCATTCCAAATGGTGATCCATA
The DNA here is from genome assembly GCA_046309775.1 of Flavobacteriales bacterium. GTDB lineage: Bacteria > Bacteroidota > Bacteroidia > Flavobacteriales_D > Sanyastnellaceae > JAIXWP01. The sequence goes on along the minus strand of JBKCOM010000179.1, from coordinate 19,839 downwards.
TACCGATGCTGCTCGTGCCCTTTATGGACAGACTATCGAAGTTGCGAATGGTGGTTCTATCACAATCGAAACAGGCGTTGAAGGTTTGTATCCGCTTATCCGCCCTTTGCGCCCATTCTTGGCGAATGAATCAGGTCCATGGGAATGGTGGGATCCAAACAGCCCAATCTCACAAACTGTAGTAGGTCAGGTGGGTGGCAATCCTATCACTGCACACATGGCTAGTTTGAATTCGAACCCAGATATGTCTGCAGAAAAAGGAATGGCTTATCTTGATTCTATCAATGGCTACATTCTTCCTCGTATTGCTTGTGTATTCAACTTCCCAGGAAGTGTTTGTGCGCCTGATAACGTGCAAGAGAAAGAGTCTACCAACACATTCTCAGTTTATCCAAACCCAGCAAACGATCGGGTAGCAGTTGTGGCAGAGGCTACAATCAATATGTTCCAATTGATCGACATCACTGGCAAAGTGGTTGCTGAGCGTCAAAACATCAACGCTACTAATCTTGTGTTCAATGTGAATGAATTCCCATCAGGAGTTTATTTCGTTCAATTGAATACCGCGAAAGGCAGAACAACGCAGAAATTGATTATTGAATAATCAACAGAAATAGAAGACAATAAAAAACCCTCACCAACGGTGAGGGTTTTTTTATGATTAGAAAACTAAATTTCTCTTAGTTGTTTGGAGCACCTGTTGGTGACTTTACCGGAGCGCCGCCCGGAGCTGGAGCATTTGGATCTGATTCAACAGTACCCTTGATACGAACAACTTTTGTTGGCTCGTTAACAGCGTTTGAGCTGATGGTTACTGATTTGTTGATTGGACCAGGACGCTTTGTATCGTACTTAACAGTGATCGCAGAAGATTGACCTGGGAGGATTGGATTTGGCTCACAAGTAGGAACTGTGCAGCCGCATGAACCCTTACACTTGCTGAGGATCAAAGGCTCAGTACCAGTGTTTGTTACTTTAAATTCGCAAGTACCGTTGCCACCGAATGGAACTGTACCGTAATCGTGAACTTCCTTATCTACAGAGATAGCAGGACCGCTCACTACTTGAGATTGTGCTGAAGCAAAAGCTGCAATACCGAATGCCAAGGTCAAAGAAAGAAGAACTTTTTTCATTTGTTTATTTGTTTGTTTCCGTTGTTAAACTCAAAACTAGGGCCAGAATGATTCAAATTGAGAAGGCATTAACCAATAATTAACACAATCTCCCGTTCCGACGGGCCTTTTGTTTGATACAAAAGTGCAATCAATTTCCCTAGTCCTCTCGAAATTAACGCATTCTTAAGAGGATTAACTTTTCGTTGAAATTAACGGACAATCAAAACTCGCGACTCAATCCATTGACCTCCCGTGTACATTCTCAAAAGATATGTGCCCTGAACATCCCATTGAACGGTCGTTTCAGTAAGATTAAGGCTGGTTTGTTCAATCACTTTTTGTCCAATAGCATTGATCATCTCTAATCTTTCGATGGGATAGGTGCTCGATACTCTAAATATACCCGACGAGGGATTGGGATAAATGGTCCATTCTGCTGCATTCATTTCTTGAATGTTGGAAATCACAATGGCAGCGGTTCCGACACAGCCAAAGCTGTTGGTGAGACTTGCAGAATAAATGTTGCCCAAATCATCCGAAATGGTGCTGCCTTCGCCAGACTCAACACCATCTACAGTCCAGGTGGTGGTGCCATTCGTCTCGCAATTGGTGCATACCACAAGATCTTGTTCAGGTAGCCAATCCAATTGTGGATCTATAGCATCTGAAATAACAACGTTCTGATTCCACTCACTTACATTGGAGTTGAATGACAAGTCTATTTCTAAATTGTAATTTCCTTCATTTGTATAATTGAAGAAGCTACTTCCTGCTTCTAAAACAACGCTATTTCCTATTCCGTAGTTGACAATCATCACAGCGCCTTGTGGGATATCTGTATTGTTGATTATTTCTATTACCGCTGGTGCGCATTGGTCGGTAACGTTGAGTTGAATACTTGGTTCTAGTACAAGTAATGTCTCTGACGGGGAAGTACAGTTCTCATTATTCAAGCTCAATTCATAGAAACCATTATCTACGACATTTCCATTCAAAGTAGAAATAGTAGTAGTTGTGAATGGAAGAAGAATATTATCCACTCGCCATTCTACCAAGCCGGTAGTGCAATTGGAACAAGCAATTTCGTTCAAATCCGAGTTGTATACGAGAATTGGTGATTCGGGAGTTTGAGTGACTACGATAGGAGAGCTCAATGATGACTGAGTTGACTCACCTTGAGTAACTACATATTCTATTTGATAATCTCCGCCCTCTTCAATAGTGATATCAAATGTAGGTTCGCAACCAGAATGCACGAGAACATCGTTTAGGAAGAACTCACAAATAGTTTCTTGGTTGACGGCCGTTTGATTAGTTATGGTAATTGAAAGGGGAGAGCAGCCTTGTGTGGCGCTAATGCTAAACACGGGAGAGTTATAAATACAACTACCATCATTTTGATTGGCTTGCGGATCAAAGTTGATGGCACTTTCATCATTACATCCTGGATAAATACAAGTACCGTCATCTTCTAATGCTGTGGGATCGAAATTGCTTGCATCTGGGTCTGTGCAGCCGATGTAAATACATGAGCCGTTTTCGATATTAGCGTTGGGGTTATAATTGTCAGCTACTGCATCCGTGCATCCTTCAATTTGACAACTACCATCATCTTGGTTTGCATCCGGATTATAATTGATGGCGTTTTGATCGGTACATCCAGTGATAATGCATGAGCCATCGTCTTGATTGGCTTGTGGGTTATAGTTAGCAGCATCAGGATTTGTGCAGCCAAGATATATACAGGAGTTGTCACTTTGATTGGCCAAAGGGTCATAATTGGAAGCCGTCGGGTCGAGGCATCCTTCAATTATGCATGTTCCGTTGTCGAGGGTTGCGTTAGGATTGAAATTGACCGCATCAGGATTGGTGCATCCAGCGATTATACACGAACCATCATCAAATGTAGCAGCGGGGTTATAATTTGCTGCGGCTGGATTGGTACAACCAGGCACCACACATGTACCGTTGTCGATGGTAGCCTCAGGATTGAAATTAGTTGCTTGCGGATTAGTGCATCCAGGCACGATACAAGAGCCATCATCAACTTCAGCAGAGGGATCAAAGTTTGTTGCATCAGGGTTGGTGCAGCCGCCAGTGACGCACGTTCCGTCATCCACATTTGCAAGTGGATCGAAATTGAATGCTGAAGGATCAGTACATCCAGGAACAATACATGAATCGTCGAAGAAATTAGCGGCAGGATTGTAATTTATAGCGTAGGTGATAGTACAACCAGGGTATCTGCAGCTTCCATCATTGATATTTGCAGTGGAATTGAAGTTCATCGCGGTCGGATCGGTACAACCTGGGTTTTGTGTGTTTACGAAAATATTCATGCGCACGATGGGCGTACCCCCGATGAAAAAAAGCGCATTGGAATCGTAAAAATTCACAAAGCTTGTACTTGTAGGAGATTGACCGCTTCGACAAATTCTAAATGGTGCATTGGTATCTAAACTTTTTACCATGGCAACAAAAAAAGTATCAGCCCACATGGTAACAGGCGTAGTCAATTGAAGGGTAACAATTTTTTCTTGGCCAATTTGATTGATATCTGCGAGATTGATTGTGTAGGGATTCGAAACAGCTCTAATCTCAGTCATTTCTTCATTGTAAACAACAGCTTGTATTTGACTTCCTACCGTTGTTCCTTCACCAATAGCGACTTGTAAACTGGTACATTTTCTATTTGAATTACGGCCTTCAAAGACGTTTCCAATCTCCATTCTGTCGTTGAGGTATTGTGCAGGAGGAATAAAGAAGTTTTCTGTAGGGCCTTCATCTCGTCCGTAAGTATAAGGAGTAACAGAAAAATCGCTTAGCGTGGAATTGTTAGCAGGGTTCTCATCTACCGGGGTCATGTTGGCAGATATCTGTACATTATAATTTTGAGTGGTACTTGGAGGTGTATAGGTGACAGTGGTTTGGAATGATGAGGTTTGACCTGACACGAGATTGGTTGGAATACTTGAAGAAGTGTGAACTACCGTAGAAGCTTGATTGATTACTGTAGCTTGAAGCGTTACTCCTGTTTGATTATTACTTCCAATATTTCGGATGGTGCCTCTAAAATTTAAAGGAGCAAGCATTGTGCTAGGATACTTATCATATTCCAACTCGTTGTATAAATTGTCCGGAGTAGGGTTTACTGTGTACGCCGTGCTAGAGATCAATAGGTCGTTAGCATTGGGAGTGTAGAAGTTTACGTCATCAATTTGCCATTGATAGTATGTTCCTTGAAATTGGAAGCGAACCCTAACGTTGGATTGATTTGCAGCAAAACTTGTAAGGTTGTATGTGGTCCATTGCGGGTTTGCACTTACGAGGCCGCTATTTGTTCCTGCATCTGTCCAAGCGCCATTATTTACAGATACTTGAACTTTGCAATTGGCGGAGAATAATCGGAACTGTTCCTGGAAGGTGATGAATACGGAATTGACACCCGTAAAGTCCAGAGCATTTGTTGTAAGCCAAGCTGTATGCGGGGCAGGATCGACGCCGCTTCCAAGTCCTCCACATCCCGGAACATTGTCATCCCAGTAGTTTGAATCGAAGATCATAAATCCATTCGCCTGGGTGAGTGATGCGATTGGCGCACCTGCACCAGCGCAGGTACCGCGCGAACCTACGGCATTTGATGGAGTTGTATTTGGCCCTCTGTATTCCCATAGTCCAATATTGGAAGCACTCGTGTTGGTCCAACCTGAGGGCAGACCTGTAGAGAAATCCCAGCTGTAGAGCACATCTCCGAAAACCTGAGCATGTGCCATTACAGCACTCAAAACCATAAAAAATAGAGCTAGACTAGAACGTACAAATACAGCCATTTGTCAAGATTAATTAGCGCGCGTGAAGATACAATTGAAAGGGCTATTGCCCGAATGGATTTTATCCATTTTTAGGCCTGTTCGAGCTGCCAGTTTTCAAATAAGTCCAAAATTACTCCATCAGCTAAACCAATTTTTGGTACTATCATGTTGGAAATGTTGGCGTACCCCATAAGACGGAGATAAATTTCACAGGCAGGGATAATCACGTCGGCGCGGTCGGGCTTCATTTTGAGCTTTGTGATACGCTGCTCCATGGTGAGCGCTCGAAGGGCTTCATACTGCTCTTTGATTTCTGCGAGCGAGATGGTTTGATTTGGTTTTTTTCCTATTATTTTAAAGAGGGTATTAATGTTTCCCCCCGTTCCGATTGCAGTGACCACTTCATTGTCCTTAAATGAAGATTGAATCCAGCGGCGAGCACGCTCCCAAACTTTAGTGTCCACCGCATTGCTCAGCATGCGCACGGTGCCGAGTTCAAAGCTCTGTCCCTTGATGCGTTTTCCATTTTTGATAAGCGTCAATTCGGTGCTACCGCCACCCACATCGATGTAGAGATAATTGGCTTTTGTATTGAGGTTTTGAGCAAAGTAGTTGGAGAAAATCAAATTCGCTTCTTCGTCGCCACTGAGGAGTTCTATTTCAATGCCTGATTCTTCCTTGACTTTTTTGATAACAGCTCTTTTGTTCTTTGCTTCGCGCATGGCACTGGTGGCGCAGGCTCTATAGATTGCAGTGTCGTGCACTTCCATGAGGTAAGCAAAGGCAGTCATGGTTTTTACCAATTGATTGACTTTCTGCTTACCAATTTTTCCTTTCGTAAATACGTCTTCGCCCAAGCGCACGGGAACGCGCGTAAGGCTGACCTTCTCGATATGATAGCGGCCTTCGTCAATATGGACTTCTTCAATGAGAAGACGAATGGCGTTGGAACCTATGTCTATAGCGGCAAACTTCACAGTGATCTGTTAGAATTGCCAAAGAAAAGAATTACTGCTTTTTTTTCAGCAACTCATAGAATTTCGATTGGGTGTCAAATGGCTTCAATCCCTTGCTAGGCTTGCGATATTCGTTTTTCAGAGACTTATCAACAATGCGCACCTTTGCATTTTCGTCCAACTGAATGTTGAGGTAGTCCATGATTTCTAATTTCAGTTTTGGACTGTAAATAGGCGTAGTCACCTCAATACGATGGTCGATGTTGCGCGTCATCCAATCGGCACTTGAGATAAAATACAGTGGCTTTTTATTATTGCAAAAAACCATGATGCGAGCGTGTTCTAGAAACCTTCCGACCACACTAATGCATTCTATGTTATCACTCAAGCCAGGCACTCCGGGTACGAGGCTGCAAATACCACGAATGATCAATTTGATTTTTACACCCGCTTGACTTGCTTCGTAAAGCTTGCGAATCATCCCTGAATCCACGAGATTATTCATCTTGAGAATAATCCACGCTTCCTTTCTTTTCTCTGCATTGTCAATTTCGTCATTGATCAAGTCCATAAACTTTCTTCTTGTGTTGAATGGACTCACGATGAGATGGCGGAAGACGTGACGGGTATAATTGCTTTCAAAGAATTCAAAGATCTTGCGCACCTCACGACCGATTTCTCTATCGGCAGTGAGCAAGCTTATGTCACTGTAAATATTGGCGGTTTTTTCGTGAAAATTACCGGTGCCGATATGACTGTAGCGCACGGTTTTATTGCCTTCTTTTCGACTAATTTGAATCAGTTTCGAGTGAACTTTTAAGCCTTGCACGCCCGGTATAACGCGGGCGCCAGCTTCTTGCAAACGTTGTGTGACATAGATATTGTTTTCCTCGTCAAAGCGTGCCTGCAGCTCTACCACAGCGATTACATTCTTGCCATTTCGCGCTGCGTTGATGAGCGCATTTACAATCTGACTATTCTTTGCTACGCGATAAAGACTGATGCGAATGGTGCGCACATTGGGATCGATTGCAGCTTCTCGTAAAAAGTCAAGCAGATTGGTAAACGTTTGATAAGGGTAGTGAATTAGAATATCCTCTTTTGCTATCGTCTTTAATATGCTCTTTTCTTTTGAAACTACTGGGTGTTGTGTCGCAGGCATCGGAGGGAAACACAGATCTTTGCGGCCAAAATCAGGGAAGCCCATCAGGTCGCGTTTGTTGTGGTAGCGGCCTCCTGCAATAGCATTTTCCTTATTCTTTAATCCAATTTTTTTCAAAATGAATTCAAGAAAATGCGGAGGTATTTCTTTGTCGTAATTTAATCTCACATATTGCCCTTTCTTGCGTTGTGAAAGGCTTCGCGACATTTTCTCTACCACACCTTTTGAAAGGTCGTCATCAATGTCCAACTCCGCATCGCGGGTAGTTTTGATGGTATAAGCTTTTGCAGAATCAAAATCAAAAATTGCGAATACTCGGCGAAGACGGTAGCGGATCACATCCTCAACAAACATCACATAGCGCTTATCATCCTCAGAAGGGATTTCTACAAAACGTGTAAGTGTTGTGGGTACTTCCATAATCGCGTAGGCGCCATGCGATTTGTCAGTTTTATATCCAAGTTCTATGGCTAAATAAAAACTGTTGTCATCGAGTGGAGGAAACATACTCTTTGCGTTGAGCATGATAGGAACTAAGTAGGGACGAACCTGGTATTCGAAATAATTTTCTACAAACTTCTTTTGGTTGGGTTTGAGTTTTGTTTCGTCGATGAAATAAATATCTTCTTTGGCTAGCTCTGCCGCTAAAGCTTTAAACGTTTTGTCAAACTTTTCTTGCATTCGCATCACGATGTCGCGAATTTCGTCCAAGGTATCTTTCGGATTAAAATCCATTGGATCGAGGGCCTTATTTCCGAAGGTACTTGCTCTCCTTAGCGTGGCTACGCGAACTTTAAAAAACTCATCGAGATTATTGCTGAAAATTCCTAAAAAACGCATCCGTTCTAGAAGCGGTACTTCTTTGTCTTGTGCTTCTTGTAGCACGCGTTCATTGAAAGACAACCAAGAAATTTCGCGGTTGATGTATTCCTTTTTCTTCTTTTCGGTGGTCATATTAGGGTTTTGCCGTCAATGGGCTCAAAAATAAGGGGGCGGCGGCAATTGGAATGTTAAGTTTTGTGACATAAAAAAAGCAGCCCGGAGGGCTGCTTTTCGATATTCTTTATGAAGTTCTAATTTACTTCAATGCACTGATGGCAGCGTCGTAATTAGGCTCCTGAGCAATTTCTGGGACTTGCTCTGTATATTTTACATTGCCTTCTTCATCCAAAATCACTACTGCACGACTCATCAAACCAGCGAGTGGTCCGTCGGTCATGTCGACATGATATGACTTGCTGAAGTTATCATCCACAAATTGTGATGCGCCATGCACATTTTGAAGTCCTTCTGCGGCACAAAAACGATTGTGTGCGAATGGTAGATCCTTCGATACATTGAGGATAACGGTATTGTCCAAGCTTGATGCAAGCTCGTTGAATTTGCGAGCACTAGCAGCGCAGATACCCGTGTCAATACTTGGGAAGATATTCAATACAACGCGCTTTCCTTTCAAATCAGAAAGTGTCACGTGACTTAAGTCCGTTTTTACCAAATTAAAATCTGGTGCTTTGCTACCTACTGATGGAAGACTTCCAGCAGTATTTACGGTGTTTCCTTTAAATGTAATGTGTGCCATAATAATGAGTTTGTTTGTAAGACAAGCGTTGAACTTTTTAGTTCAGGCTTGACAATTTTTCTTCTAATAATTTAATTTTCGAAAGTGCGTCTGCTTGCTTCTTGCGCTCGTTTTCCAACACTTGAGCTGGAGCGTTATTGACGAACTTTTCGTTTGACAATTTTACTTCAACAGATTTTAAAAATCCTTTGGCATAAGTTAATTCTTCCTCAATCTTTTTCTTTTCTGCTTCAACATCTACATTGGCGGTGAATGGAATAAAATATTCACTGCCTTTGAGAATGAAGGTAAAGCAACCCGTAGGCTTATTGTCGATGTACTCGATTCTCTCAATATTTGTCAAGTGCGCCAAAGCCGCGTCAAATGTCTTGTCTGGAGCACCCGCAGCATTGATTTTTAAATTTATCTTTTCCTTGTTCGCTATGTTATTTTCTTTTCGAACATTACGAACGCCAATCACTGCTTCTGAGAAGATATCAAATGCGTTCAAGATATTCTCATTGAAGCTTTCGGTCGAAGGCCAAGAGGCTACACAAATTGATTCTGACGCATCTTTTCTTTCTTTCAATAATTGCCAAATTTCTTCAGAAATAAATGGCATAAACGGATGAAGTACTTTCAATAAAGATTCAAATATCTCTACTGTTTCATTGAATGTTGTGCGATCCATACCCGAACCGTATGGAGGCTTCACCATCTCCAAGTACCACGCGCAGAAGTCGTCCCACACAAGCTTGTAGGTGGTCATCAAAGCCTCGTTGATTCTGAATTTCTCATAATCGTCATTAAGCTCCGCTAATGTCTTTTGGAATTTGTTTTTCATCCAAGCCACCGCCACTTTTGACGCCTCAGACTGAGTCAACGAATCATCTATTTTCTCCTCCCAAGTTTTCACCAAACGGAATGCATTCCAAATTTTATTCGAGAAATTTCTTCCTTGTTCGCAGAGTGACTCATCAAACAATAGGTCATTTCCTGCGGGCGAACTGAGCAACATACCTACACGCACACCGTCTGCGCCAAACTTGTCGATGAGATCGAGAGGGTCAGGGCTATTACCGAGGGATTTACTCATCTTACGCCCCTGCTTATCGCGAACGATACCAGTGTAGTACACATTCTTAAATGGCAATTCGCCGCGGTATTCATAACCGGCAATGATCATTCTTGCCACCCAGAAGAACATAATTTCTGGCGCCGTAACGAGGTCTGCAGTTGGATAATAATATTTTACTTCATCTTCACTGTAGAAGCCGTCAAACACGCTGATAGGCCACAACCATGAAGAGAACCAAGTGTCTAATACATCTGGGTCTTGATAAATATCTTTCGCCTCGATTGCTGGATTTTTTTCCTTGAAAAGTTGAAGTGCTTCCGACTCTGTTTTAGCGACAACCACATTTCCATTCTTATCATACCACGCTGGAATACGATGTCCCCACCACAATTGACGAGAGATACACCAGTCTTTAATATTCTCCATCCAATTGCGATAGCTGTTTTTGAATTTTGGAGGGAAAAAGCGAATGTTGTCATTCATCACGTTATCCAGTGCGGGCTTGCTAATTTCTTTCATATCCACAAACCACTGCAATGACAATCGTGGCTCAATCACCACGTCGGTGCGCTCGGAGAATCCAACCTTGTTGATGTGCTCTTCTATTTTCGCAATTTGACCTATTGCTTGAATGTCTTCAACAATTTTAGCGCGTACCTCAAAGCGATCCATTCCCACATAAAGCTTTCCTGCTTCGCTTATAGTACCATCAGGATTCATCATATTGATGACTTCCAAGTTATGCTTTTCACCAAGCATAAAGTCGTTCATATCGTGCGCGGGTGTCACTTTAAGACATCCAGTACCGAATTCCATTTCTACATATTCATCTGCAATGATCGGAACGGCGCGGTTTACCAGAGGTACGATAGCTTTTTTACCATGAAGGTGCTTATAGCGTTCGTCTTTCGGATTTACGCAAATGGCAGTGTCGCCAAGAATTGTCTCGGGACGGGTAGTAGCGATGATTACGAAATCTTCACTGCCTTCGATTTTATATTTTACATGATAAAGCTTAGAAGCAATTTCTTTATAAATTACCTCTTCATCACTGAGTGCGGTGAGGGCTGCTGGATCCCAGTTGATCATGCGCTCGCCGCGGTATATCTTCCCTTTTTTATGTAAATCTAAAAAACAGTCGATAACGCTGTCATAGTATTTCTCATCCATGGTGAAGCGCGTGCGATCCCAGTCGCAGCTTGCGCCCAATTTTTTCAATTGTTCGAGAATAATACCGCCATGTTTGTGCGTCCATTCCCAAGCGTGTTTCAAAAATTCGTCGCGTGAAAGGTCGGATTTTTTAATTCCATCCTTGCGCAGTTTTTGAACCACTTTGGCTTCTGTGGCGATGGAAGCATGGTCGGTACCAGGCACCCATAGGGCATTGTAGCCTCGCATGCGGGCGCGGCGAATCAATAAGTCCTGAATGGTATTATTGAGCATGTGTCCCATGTGCAATACGCCTGTCACATTGGGTGGAGGAATTACTATCGTGTACGACTCACGTTGGTCGGGTGTAGACTTAAAAAGCTGGTTGTCCATCCAGTACTTATACCACTTGGCCTCAGAGGCAATCGGATCGTATTTACTGGGAATTTCTTGCGCCATTACATTTTGAATTTGAGCGCAAATATAAGCAATGGAGAGCGTCTAAATGAGGCCTCGTGCCTTGAGCTCAAGGTACTTGTTGACGGTATTTATGCTGAGGTCTTCGGGCTTGCTCAAAATGGTCTGAATTCCGTACTTGCGAAGCTTCGATACAATTTGCTTTTTTTCATTCAAGAGCTTTTGGGTAATCGTTTGTGCGTAGATATCCGACACATACTCGGCTTTACCTCTCACAAAACTGTGAAGCTCGGTGTTTTCAAAGATGATGAGCACCAATAAATGTTGCTTGTTTATCTTTTGTAAAACAGGCAGCGCGCGCTCCATCGCATACATACTTTCAAAATTTGTATAAAGCATGATGAGGCTTCGGCCCTTTACAATATTCTTTACGCTTCGGTAGAGGAGATCATAATTCGCTTCAAAAGACTGAGGTTTTTCATGATAAAGCGCGTTCATGATTTTCTTCAACTGAAGTTGACTTCGTTCAGCCGGAATGGTACTTCCAATCGCATAGCTAAATGTGATAAGGCCAGTTTTATCGTATTTTTTAAGAGCGATATTGGCAAGCACAAGTGAGGTGTTGACGCTGTAGTCCAATAAACTCAAGCCATTGAAAGGCATGTGCATATTGCGACTTTTGTCGATGATCATATATACCTGTTGGCTTCTTTCATCCTCATATTGGTTAACCATGAGATTATTTCTCCGGCCCGTGGCTTTCCAGTTGATACTCCGAATGTCGTCTCCTTGGCTGTATTGTTTGATTTTTTCAAACTCATAACTATGACCAAGTCTGCGAATTTTCTTTATTCCTTCAAAGGATGAGATTCGCGCGAACGCCATTAACTCGTATTTGTTCATCTGAATTACAGAGGGCATCACAGGAGCCATTTCTTCACGGCCGGCGAGAACGCGGCGTGAGACCAGATGTGTAAATGTGCTGACGTGCGCATTGAAGTTTCCAAAAAAATATTCTCCTCTTTCGACTGGCCGCAGCTTATATTCCAATACCTTCTCTTCGCCTCCACTCAATTGTAGACTGAACTGAAGTCCTCTCCATTGAAATTGAAAAGGAATCTCATCGTATGCTTGAAGCTTGATTTTGAAATTGCCTTGATTTTTTATTCGGACATGAATTGTATTGTCATCTCCCAATGATAGCATGCGGCCTACCTGTCGGTCTGCGGTTATAATTTGTTTTTTTGAATATAGAAGAAAAGCTTCTACAACAACTAAAACTATCGTAATGACGACAAGATAAGTTGCAACGAATGTGATGGTAGGGACAAAAAATCCCAGAAAATAGAGGAATACAATTCCTAGAAGAACAGCAAAAAATCTTCTGCTCAACTGGAAAGCTTTCACGTATGATATTTTCTTTGTCTTGCTCAATTATCTAGGGACTTCAACATTTTCTAAGATGCCTTTGATGATATCTTCCACTGTAAATCCTTCCATTTCGCGCTCGTGGCTAAGTATAAGGCGATGGTTGAGCACAGGCAAGGCAACAGTTTTGATATCGTCGGGAGTCACGAATTCACGACCTCGAATAGCAGCCAAGGCTTTTGCTGTTTTGATGATCGCCAACGAGGCGCGGGGAGAGGCTCCCATAAATAAATCACCATTGTTTCTAGTGTTGTTGATCACCGCCGCGATGTACTTCAGTAGCTCTGGTCTAACGTAGATTTTCTCAACGAGCTTGGCGAAGTTATCGATATGCTGAGGCTGCAATACCTTGTCCACTTGGGTGGTGGTACGCGCATCAAAATCCGCATGGAATTTTTCAATAATCGCCAACTCTTGTTCGAGGCTAGGGTAGGAGAGTTTTAATCTAAATACGAAGCGGTCCAACTCTGCTTCTGGAAGGCTGTAAGTTCCTTCTTGTTCGATTGGATTTTGTGTAGCAATCACAAAAAATGGACGACTCATGGTGTACGTTTCTCCATCGTATGTGATTTGTTTTTCTTCCATCACTTCCATCAACGCCGCTTGCGTTTTGGCAGGCGAACGGTTGATCTCATCAATCAAAACGATATTGGAGAAAATAGGTCCCTTACGGAAATAGAAATTTGATTCCTTCACGTTGAATACGGATGTTCCCGTGACGTCAGTGGGCATCAAATCGGGAGTAAACTGGATTCTACTAAACTCAGCGTCGACAGTTTTCGCGAGCAGTTTTGCAGTAAGCGTTTTCGCAATACCAGGTAAGCCTTCGAGCAATACGTGGCCTCCTGTGATCATCGCTGCCATAAGCATGTCAATGGTGTTTTCCTGGCCAATTACAACTTTTGAAATTTCACCTTTGACCCTGTCTACGGATTCAAAAATCGGTCGCACGTCCACGCGATGTTCAGTCATGAGCCCTTGAGCCCATTCACTTGTGTAAACTGGTGTCGATTCTGGTTGAGGTTCTTGATTCAATTCACTCATGACTATTTGCTTGATTTATAAAATTCTTCTAATTTATGGTGATACGATAGCATTGTTGGTGTGTCTACCGTGTTCAAATTTCTCAAATATCCTTCTTCTTTGATAATTGAAGTAATCAATTCCGTTTTTGTATTGGTTTTAGAAGCAATCAACTTCATAGCTGCTTCATCCTGCCAGTTCAGTGTTTTGGCTAAGTGAATGTTGAAGCGGTCACGAAGATAAAACTTGAATTGTTCTGATTTAAGTTGAATCAGTTGTTTATGATCGGTTTGAGATAAAAATAATTGAGCAATTACTTCCGCATATTCAATACTGGTGTTTTCCTTTTTGGCAATCACAGGAATGGGACGCTGTTTGCGCTTTGCGCCAAATAGGAAGTACAACAACAGTGCTACAATTAGGAGGTACCAACCCTTGCGAAGCGAGGGTTCGCTCAAAATGAATTCCATCGGTCCTTCTTCCGCTAAACCCGTGTTGCTTTGGCTTTGGAATTGAGAGTAATCGTAATAGCGATTATCCTCTGACCAATAAATTTTCCCATCTCCCAATTCATCAAAAACTCGACGTGCGTATTCCATCTGTCGCTCCTGCATGAGCTGATAGTTGGATAGCGCAAGAGGATTTAAGTGCAGGTAGAAGTGGCCTTTTCCGTATTTAATTTTAATATAATTCGGGTAGAAAAAGCGCACATTCCCATCGTCTGCTCGGCCAAGACTGATTATTTCTATTTTTTCGTTGGGAATATTTTCAAATAGTAATGAATTGAAAAAATGCCAGTCATGATATTGAGGTTTGAATTCATAAATGTATTCATGAATGTATTTTTCTTTTTCAAGAGGAATGAGCTCTTCGTTCCAATAAGTGCTATTCTGCTCGTCGTCTGAGTAAGTTTTGTTTTTGAATTTGGTGAAAATCGCTTCACTCGTTATAATGTCTATATAGCTAAGCCCTGTGAGGTACTGCGTAGTGTCAAAAGCTTCTTCTTCATAGTCTTCGTAAGCAGGCACTTCCTGATTTTCATATGCTTGTTCACCATCATAGGTAGAATATGGGTCGTCTTCTTCGATGTAAACCTCTTCGCTCTCCGTGATTTCTTCTTCGCTTGGGAAGAAGAAATCATCGAGCACTCCGACTGTATCGTATACAGAATCTGCCGGCATATTTTGAAGAATATGAGCAAAAAATCTATTGTCAATATTACTAGCTACGATGTAGGCTTTGTTGCCATTTGCAACGAAGTTGGCAAGAGAGTCAATGTCGCGCTGAGACGTGAAAAACATATCGCCAACAAATACATAGTTGTTGACTTTGTCAAATGAGGTATTTAATTCTTTGTAAGTGCTGTCTTTGATGAAAATAAATTCTGCATTATTAGAATTATTTTCTAGTAATGATTTAATGATATGCGTGCCGTAGGGAGATTTACTATCGTAGCGATAATTTTCACTCCAATCAATTTCCGCATCGCTGAAATAGAAGATTAGTCCACCCAGTATGAGGAGTAGGGTCACTACGATAATAAGGGTGGAATTATTATTCTTCAATTTTTTATTTGATTTCTAAATGAATTAAAAATTTCTTGTAATTGATAATATTGTTCTTTATTAATATTTTGGTCACCATACCAAACAATTTCGAATGCCAATGTTAAATCGCGGAATTGAATGTAATTTGGTCGATGCCTCGTTTCATTCAGGAAGTCTTGATTGGTTTTATCTTTTTTCCAGATAATCCAATTATTTTCATGCAATGACTGGAGAAGGTGGAGAAAAAGAATGCGCACCGCTGAGCGATAATCCTCTTTCGACAATGCTAATGCTAGATATTTATCAAAATCTGACTCAAGTACTTCTTCTTCAAGTTTCGCAAGTTCAATGGTCAGATCTGCTTTTACTTTTTTATCTTTTCTTGATGGTCCGCTCAACAGATAAACTAAAGCGGCAGCTAATAAAATGATAACAACAAGTATGATGAGGAACTTTATCATTTCATTATTGAGCCAATTAAAATTCCAATCTGGAGTATCGACGTCGATATCGTCAAGGTCAATCTGTGGTTCTTCCTTAGCTTTTTCAATGTATTCTATTCCTTCTTTGGCTTCTCTCCACGTATCGTTGGTCCACACTTTTGTAGAGTCAGTTGCGGCATAACTGATGAGATGAGAAAAAACGGTGACTGTAAGCAGCCAATAATATTTGCTAATATTCTTTCTCAATGCCGTAAGCCCGTTTTTTAATTCCGATATTTTTAATAGAATCGCTAAGCGTTTCTGCAGTCGCAATTTCCTTTCCGCTAAAATGAAGTAGATAGCTTGATATCACGCTAAATGACACTACGAAGGCCAAACCGAAAAGGACCACGAAGGTATACAGGAGATATGGTATTTCCGTGGCCAGAGGCCATTTACTCGGAATATTCATTTGAATAAATTCGAAAAATAGCCAAAGAAGATTGGTAGGTCGTCCAGTAAAGAGCAGCCCAAAAATGGTCAGAATAAAGCCATTGAACATCAATAGAACAATCCACTGAATGCCATGTATATTCCAAAAGTTACCGAGGATTTTCCAAAAATTTAATCTTAGGATTGACCCAAATGAATGCTGACCACTCAATAAAAACTGGTCTGAGTTCCATGCTGCGGTAAGCCAGCTGATCCCAATGGGCCAGGCAAAAATGAGCATGAAAAATGACGCTGCGTTGGAGAGGTCAAGTATGCTGAATAGAATGGTTGAAATGAGCAGTGAATTTATAAACTGGACAATAATTTTTTTAGGCAAGGGATGACCGCTCGCTTTGGTGGTGGCAATAAAATAAGTCATCAGTAGTGTTGTCAATGCTGCTATTCCCAACCCATAAAACATCATGTCGCTAGCCTGAGCATACAGCATGTGATAGGGTGTCCAAGGCCAGACAAGTGCGAGAAAACTATATTCAAGTAGCTCGTTAAAGGTAAAGAGCCCGCTCACCTGCCACTCCGTGTGGATGCCTAATGCTAGGGTCATCAATATTGCGATAAACGCCGAAACCAAACTAACTGGTTTAGCGATTTTGCGAAGCAAACCAAATGTCTCATTGAAAATAACACCCGTTGTTTTGATTTCTTTGAATTTTGGAATAGAGGAATTAGGAATTGGAATTTCCTCTTCCTTAAGTGCATCAAACTCGCCCTTTTTATATTTATAATAAGGATACCATACAAAATAACCTAGTACAATTCCTGCTGAAAGTAAAATAGAAATTGCACGAAGCCAGTTTGGAAGCTCTGTGTATCTTGTAAGGAACGATTCAATAAATGCCGCATAGAGCAGGAGTATGAATACCGGAATCATCACTTTGATGGCATTTCGCGCTTGCATTACCATTGACTCTATGCGAGAATAGGTGCCGGGAAATAGTATTCCACGCGCTATCATAAATCCTGCAGCTCCTGATAGCACAATCATGCTCAACTCGAGGGTGCCATGTTGCATTACAGTTAATACGCTTTCGGTCGCTAAATCGCGTTTGAAGAAAAAGTGCATGAAGGCACCGAACATGATGCCGTTTGATAATAATAAGTAAGCTGTGCCAACGCCCCAAAGCAAGCCCAATACAAAAGCGGCGAGGCTTATTTGGATGTTGTTGATCGCAATCATAAAGAACATTTCAACCGGGTTCTCATCCTTATAAACCTTCATCGGATCACCTTCTTGGATGAATTGCTCAGTCATTTGAACATAACCGTCGCTCAACACGATTCGTGCAAAGTCGGGGTAATACATATCAGAAAATACCCCAATAGAAATTCCGAGTGAGAATAGTAAAAAGGCATAAAATAGGGGTAAACGACCAGACCAAATCGCAGAAGGAAGCTCAACAGACCAAAAACCAAGACGATTGCTTTTTCTATCGCGTTTGTTCTTGTAGATAACGGAATGGATTTTTTGTGAAACTCCATTGAGGTATACTTTCACTGAACGATTGGGATAATAAGTCTGAGCGTAGCTCAAATCATCCGTCATTTCAACAAAAAGCGAAGTAAGTCGGTCGGGATCTTTGTCTTTAGAATTCAGAACCTCTTCAAACTCTTTCCATTTTTCCTTATTTTGCGCAATGAAATCAGTCTCTTGCATATAGTTTTTTTGCCTGAGGCATGACGAAAGTAATGAATAATTTGATTGATGAAAACAGTTGATATAAAAACTACGCAGAATGTACCAATCACTTATGAGTTAGCTCCCGCGCGCGATCGCGTGGTAGCGTTTATCTTAGATTCTATATTTAAGTCACTTGGCGTTGGAATTATAGCCTTCGTGCTGTCGCTCACGATTGAGTTGAATGGAACAACGGGATTGGTGATATACGTGCTCCTTATTTTTCCAATTATTACATTTTATACCTTGATTTTTGAAATGCTTTTTCATGGGCAAACGCCGGCTAAGATGCTCATGAAGATAAGGGTAATAAAGCTGAATGGAAAGCAAGCCCACACCCAAGACTATCTAACGCGCTGGGTGTTTCGTCTTATTGATATATACCTCACGGCAGGAATTTCGGGCTTGACAATGATGATTTCTTCAGAAAATTCACAGCGAGCGGGAGATTTATTGTCAAATACAATTGTGGTAAAGGCAGATTCGCGCATCAGAATTTCTTTAAAAGAAATTTTGAGAATAGATAATAGAGTAAACTATCAGCCTCAATACCCTGGAATCAAATCTTTCAGAGAAGAGGACATCATTCTTATAAAAACGACGCTCGATAGGTACGCGAAATTTAAAAATGAAGCACATCAGGATGCCATTGTGGATCTGACTTTCACGTTGTGCGAACGTTTACAAATACCAGTTCCCACGGGAGATAAAGTTAGTTTTTTGAAAACCGTGGTGAAAGATTATATCGTTCTTACACGATAAACAAATCTTCAACTACCGTTTGAATATCTTGTTCATCTATTTCTATATCCCAGTGCGCGTCACCAAGTCCCATTGGTAGTGCAAATAGTATTTTCCCGTTTTTATTCTTTTTATCGTTGCGTATAAAAGGAATAAGGTCCTCGAAGTAAAGCCCTTTGGGAATAAGGTAATTATCTTGAACTAGCTGTTTTATTTTAAAATAATCGCTTTGAGAAAGTCTACCGGTTTGAGTAGCAAGCGCAGATTCAGCAAGCATACCTAAGGCCACTGCGTGACCGTGAGAAATGGGCGCTTGCTTTTCCAGCAAGGCCGATTCAATTGCGTGACCAATGGTGTGACCGAAGTTTAATATTTTCCTTCGACCTTTTTCTGTGAAGTCTTCTGCGACAATCTCTTCTTTGATGGAGGCGCTGCGCTCGATAAATAAGGCTATGTGATCTGGGTTGTTGATATCGATCGACTCGAGGGCGGTGAAAAGCTGCGCATCCGCTATAATGGCGTGTTTTAACATTTCAGCATAACCCGATTTTAGTTCTTCCAAGGGTAGAGTATGAATGAACCCCGGATGCACAAGAACAGCCTTAGGCAGCGAAAAAGTGCCTATTACGTTTTTATAAAAGAGAAAATCAATACCTGTTTTTCCTCCTATCGCAGCATCACACATGGCCATGACAGACGTTGGAATATGAATGAATGGAATACCTCGTTTATATATGGAGGCAATGAATCCCCCCAAATCAGTCACCACCCCGCCCCCAATGTTGAGCACAATGGAATGCCTATCTGCTCCAGCTTCTAGTAAACCAGTCCAAATCTGCGAGGCAATGTCCATGTTTTTTGACTCTTCCCCCGCATCCACTTCAAATATTTCGACATTCTTATCGGCATTGATGAAAGGCAACAAGTCGGGCAGCACATGCTGCTGGACATTGGAGTCAGTGATGATGAACAGTTGGGAACAAGAGGCTGTATGACGTGCGAGCTGTTCCGCCAAATGTTCAAGGTTATAATGGAAAGATAGAGCGCCCATGGGATTGCGTGAGCTGCGAATGTATGGATAAAAAAAAAGAGGTCGTTGACCTCTTTTTTGTGGTGCCAGCTGGAATCGAACCAGCGACACAAGGATTTTCAGTCCTTTGCTCTACCAACTGAGCTATGGCACCGATAAAGCGGGTGCAAATGTATACATAAATTTAATATTCCATAGGTTCTGATGGTTTTTTTT
>JBKCOM010000178.1:0-2116 GCA_046309775.1 Flavobacteriales bacterium | reverse complement strand
TCGTCAATGTTTTCAACACCAATCGTACATTCTAATCCAATAATTTTGTCAGAAATTGGAGAATATTGCCTAGATTGCAATGCTCCGATTAGTTCTCCATTCTCGGACTTGTCAGCTTTTATTTGCAAAAAGTCACCTTGTCCGTATGAGTTGAAACCCCAATCAAATACTCCGTCATAGAAGTTCTTTGCCCTTTCAATGTCGTCAATGTGAATGGCAAAATGTGTCATTTTATTTTTCATATTTCTGAATTTTAATTGTTACCGTGTCGTCTTTTAAGCTGCCGCATAATCGGGTCAGGCAAGGGAATCGCACCCTTGCCTTCCCACAGAACCGTACGTGAAAGTCTCCCTTCATACGGCTCTTCATGTTAATAAATCATTCTAAAAGTAATAACTTTTATGGATATACCAATAACCAGTGGGCAAATAAATTGGGTTTTTCTTTGTATTTGGTTTTCAGATATTTTACTGATTCCATTTTATATAAGTCCTTTTCCCATTTTACCCATTTCAGTATTCGTGTGTTCAATTGTTTCCACACCATTCGCATGTCGTCTTTCCAAAAATAATGGTAATAATTGATAATTCCTCGTATTACTGGATTGATTTCTTTGGCTAATACTTCCAAAGGTTTTCTGCGCTTGTGTATGTTTAATTCTTTGAACTTCTGCATGATGCTTGTTTTTGACTTCTGACTTACGCAAATACACGGAATGGATTTCACTTCGCCTGTGCCTTTTGTTTTGTAAGCTCTTGGACGAATCGTGAATCCTAAAAAATCAAATCCTTTGGGATATTTCGTGTTTGAAAAGCCTCTTAGATTGACTATTTTGCTTTTCACTTCATGCAACTGTAATTTACACAATTCCATGCGCACCTTAATTTGCCTTAGCATAAATATAGCTTGCTTTTCAGTTTTACAATGCACAACTATATCATCCGCATAACGCTCAAATGGCTTTTCAGGATGATACTTATTCATCCATTTGTCGAAAACTACGTGTAGAAAAAGGTTTGCTAAAAGTGGACTTATTACTCCGCCTTGTGGTGTTCCTGAAATTGATGGCTTAAAGTTTCCATCTTTCTGAACAACTCCTGCTTTTAACCATCTTTCTACATACATCAGTACCCACTTATCAGAACAATAATGCCTTACAGCTTTCATGAGTAATTCGTGGTCGATGTTATCAAAAAATCCTTTGATGTCTAAATCAATAGCAAAATCATGATTGAATGCGTTCGCATTGGCTTGTTCAACGGCTTGATGACAACTTCGATTGGGTCTGTAACCAAACGAACTATTGTGAAATTGTGGCTCTAAAATTCTTTCCAAGTGCTTTCTTACTACTTGTTGCGCTATTCGGTCTAAAATCGTTGGAATGCCGAGTAATCGTTCTCCTCCTGCTTTTTTGGGAATAGCAACTTGTTTGACTGCTTTAGGAAAATAACTTCCAGAACTCAAGCGATTCCATAGCATGTAGAGTTCTTTACTTGCGTTTTTCTGCAAGTATTCCCAACTCATTTTGTCTATACCACCACTTCCAGCATTGGATTTTACTTCCTTGTATGCTTGCCAAACCATTACTTTGGTTATTGGCTGTGATTTTGTCTCATAGTAATCAATCATCCCTTTTAAGGTTGTAAATTGTTTTGAAACCTAACACGCTCAGCCCTTCGCTCCATGCTCATTACAAACACTTCAGCACTACTACGACTAAGTCTGTCCCCAACATCTCAAGCACATCCTTTCTTGTCTGTTTCCTCTTTCGATTTTACAGAACGATGTTGAGTTCACTTGTTCCTTAAAACAGCCTAAATACATGTCCTGCCAACTTAACCCCGGATGCCGTGTACCCAGTAATCAGGTGTCCAATACACTCTTATCATAGGTACAAACGTAACTACCTATTTTTGACATCGTCTATTGCTCTTACGAGGCTTCATCATTGGTTCACTTTCGTTCAGCTCTTTGTATTCGCACCTACAGTAATCGTTGTTACCGTTTTTCCTTATCGCTCACCACCAGATTGTTTCCAAAACTCGCAGCATAAGGTGGTTTAATGGCTACTCCTGAAAGTCGCCATTGAGAGACCTACTCTCATCTGTTTTAAAGC
>JBKCOM010000177.1:0-2069 GCA_046309775.1 Flavobacteriales bacterium | reverse complement strand
ATTTCCAGAAATCATTCAAAATACCGAACGTTTGCTCGGTAATTGTGAAATTCATTTTGAATTTGGTTCTGAAATACCTCCTCAAAACCTATCTACCTATACCGAAAGCGAAGAGGATGATTATCAATTGATAAAAAAACTTTGCGACGAAGGGCTTTCGTATCGCTATCCGGAACCCACACAAGCCATTTATGATCGCATTCACAAAGAGCTTGAAATCATTAGAGAAAAACAATACCTCAGTTATTTTCTCATCAATTGGGACATCACACGATATGCGCGCAGCAAAGGTTATTTTTACGTAGGTCGCGGTAGCGGCGCCAACAGTATCATTGCATATATCCTACGCATTACCGATGTGGATCCCATCGAACTCGATCTTTACTTCGAGCGCTTTATCAATTTGTATCGAAAAAATCCCCCCGATTTTGACATCGACTTTTCATGGACCGATCGCGAAGACATTACCCAATACATTTTTTCCAACTTCCGCAACGTCACGTTGCTCGGGGCTTACGTCACATTTCAATACAAAGCAGTGGTACGCGAATTGGGAAAAGTTTTTGGCCTTCCAAAGTCAGACATCGACCTACTCAGCGACGGGAAATTTGAATATGAGAAGTTAGACAGCATTCAGCAATTGGTATTGCAGTATAGCGCGTGGTTGCAAGATTTTCCCAATCACATCAGCATACACGCAGCAGGAATATTGATTACCGATAAACCGATACAATATTTCACCGCCACTTTTTTACCTCCAAAAGGTTTTCCAACCACACACTTCGACATGGTAGTGGCAGAAGATGTGGGTATCTACAAATTCGATATTCTTTCACAAAGAGGATTGGGAAAAATCAAAGAGTGTATCGACATTATCCGCTACAATCAGCCCGATGCAGAAGACTTTGATATCCACGACATGAAGCGCTTTAAGCGTGACGAACGCATCAAAGACCTTTTGCGCAATGCGAAAGCCATTGGCTGTTTTTATGTGGAATCGCCTGCCATGCGCATGTTGCTCACCAAGCTACAGGTAGATGATTACCTTGGACTAGTGGCCGCCAGCAGCGTGATCCGTCCGGGAGTATCACGCAGCGGCATGATGCGTGAATTCATCATGCGCCATCGCTATCCCGAAAAAAGAAAAGAAGCACACCCTGTGATGCTCGACATCATGCCCGAAACCTATGGTGTGATGGTGTATCAAGAAGATGTAATAAAAGTAGCCCATTACTTCGGAGGACTCGATCTCGGAGAAGCAGACTCCTTGCGCCGCGGTATGTCTGGCAAATTCAGAGGCCGTGAAGAATTTGAAAAAGCACGACTTTCTTTTTTTAAAAAAGCAAAAGATAAAGGTCATCCAGATGACATGATTGCCGAAGTGTGGCGTCAGGTGGAAAGCTTTGCGGGATATGCATTTGCAAAAGGACATAGCGCCAGTTACGCCGTAGAAAGTTATCAGAGCCTTTTTCTCAAAGCCTATTATCCGCTCGAATACATGACTGCCACCATCAACAATTTTGGTGGATTTTACAGCACTGAATTATACGTACACGAAGCACGCATGCATGGCGCCATCATCGAACCGCCGTGCGTTCTGGAGGGCAGCGCTGTAGCAGTGATCAAAGGAAAAAGAATTATTTTAGGAATGGGTTTGGTGAAGGACATCGAGCACGATACCATCATTGCACTGCTCGATGAGCGCAATAAAAACGGAGCCTACCTCGACTTCGAAGATTTTATTTCACGCGTTCGTATTTCACTCGAACAAATAACGATTCTGATTCGCGTCGGAGCCTTTCGATATACAAAGAGAAGTAAGAAAGAACTCCTGTGGGCGGCGCATTTCGCGCTGGCTGCCACTAAAATGTCACAACCCGATCAAGGCATGTTTGTGACGCCCGTCAAAACGTTTTCATTGCCTCCCTTAGAACATAGTTGGCTTGAAGATGCATATGATGAGTTGGAATTGATAGGGTTTGCTTTATGCAATCCTTTTGACCTCTTGCAAGACACCGTGGGCGATGATGTGTTAGCCACTGAGTTGCCGCATCTGGTGGGCAAATCGG
>JBKCOM010000176.1:0-53080 GCA_046309775.1 Flavobacteriales bacterium | reverse complement strand
GTCATTGTAAGCAAACTACCACTTTAAAAGGGCTTCGAGCCCTATTAAAGTGGAGCAAACAAAACCTCAGAATCAAAATGTATTACAGCAAACTGAGGTTTAAGTGACAAAAAGGAGTCAACCTTTTTTAGGCATTAACATCTAGTCTCTAGTCACTAGTCACTAGTCGTTAGTCTCTAGTCACTAGTCACTAGTCACTAGTCGTTAGTCTCTAGTCACTAGTCGTTAGTCTCTAGTCACTAGTCTCTAGTCGTTAGTCACTAGTCGTTAGTCACTAGTATCTAAATTTCCACTTCCATCAATAGCAATCTTGCATTTGATTCGGTGGAGATGTCGAGTGAACTGACTTTCCAAATTCCCATTGCGTCGCGTTCGCCGAGTTTTTGTCCGTTGATAATGACATTACCATTGATTACAAAAGCATACACACCATGTGTTTTTGGACGACGCAGTTTATGCTGAATTTTTTGGCCTTTATCAAAAGAACCTAAATCGAACCAAGCGTCTTGATAAATCCAAACACCGGCATCATCAGGAGATGGAGAGAGGATTTGTTGTAATTTATTTCTTTCCTCTTTAAGTGTAATTTGATCGTAACGAGGGGTAACGCCGCGCTTATTCGGATAAACCCAAATTTGTAAAAACTTACCTGGTTTGTCCTTGAGTCCGTTCATTTCACTGTGCGTGATACCTGTTCCGGCGCTCATTACTTGAATGTCACCAGCTTTTATCACTTGCTCATTCCCCATGCTGTCCTTGTGTTTCAAGGCTCCTTCCAGCGGAATGGAGATAATCTCCATGTTATCATGCGGGTGCGTTCCGAAGCCTGTACCACCGGCGATGATATCGTCATTTAGGACGCGTAATTTTCCGAATCCCATTCTTTCTGGGTCATAGTAATTGGAAAAAGAAAAGCTGTGCTTCGTTTGCAACCAACCGTGATTAGCGCCACCGCGGGTATTGGCGCGGTGAATAACAAAGTTTTCCGCAGCTTCCATCGGAGCTGCCGGTATATGGTTGAATCCTACTATATCTTTCGTTTCATTGTTTTCGGCTGCAGCATTGACAGCAGTTCCTGCTATTGCAATGGCACCTGTTCCAAGTATTCCTTTTTTTATAAAATCTTTTCTGTCCATGGCGATATCATTTTTTGATTATTCTTGAACGAAATTAAGATGAACCCAAATTAAACAACATTGATCTACATCAATAGTTTACTTTTCTTCATTATTGCTCTCGTTTATAGTTCGGCGGGATTCGGTGGAGGCAGCCTATACCTTGCGATTCTTTCGGAGTCAGGTTGGACACCGGCAATGATTGCTATTACAGGTCTGTTGTGCAATCTACTCGTGACAGCAGTATCAACTATAAGATTTCAATTAAAGGGATTAATAGATTGGAAAAAAACAGCAATGTTTCTTTTACTCAGCGTTCCTTTCGCCTATTTCTCTGGAACTTATTCCATTGCTGACAGGGTATTTTTCGTTTCGCTGGCGACGTGTCTTTTGATTGCTGCTGTGCTTATGCTTATTGACTTTAAAAAGGAAATTAAACTGAGTGAGCGATGGGTTTATTTGTCCTTACCTATAATTGGAATCATGTCGGGCATTACAGGCATTGGAGGGGGCATCTACTTGGCGCCTTTGCTTCATTTGTCTCAACGGTCGGATGCGAGAAGGATTGCGGCATTAACCTCGGTTTTTATTTTTATCAACTCCATTGCAGGTTTGTTTGCAAGAGGCGATCAAATGAAATTCGTGATTCTAGAACCAATCTATTTACTTCTACCAATCGCTGCTGTCGTGGGAGGTGTAATTGGTTCTCGACTTTCAACATCTATTCTGGCGCCAATAATGATTAGACGAATTACTGCGGGAATTCTCATTTTTGCCGCAGTAAAGATTTATCTTTCCAACCTATGAAAATTACATTATTAGCCTTTGGCATTGCTGGAGAAATCATAGGCGCTTCGCGCTCCTATCTAGAGCTCCCTGCTGGTGCTGATGTTCAATTCTTGAGACAATTTTTAAGTGAGAAATTTCCAGCGCTACAATCGGTATTAGAATATGCCATTGCAGTAAATCGCAGTTATGTAGTTGGCAATATTGGGCTAAATGAAAACGATGAGGTGGCCATCATTCCACCTGTAAGTGGAGGTTAATTATGAAAACACGTTTTGAGATTTTTGAATCTGTGCTTGATGTAAATGATGCAAACGAATGGCTACGTAGTGAGGAGAGTGGAGGTATATCATTGTTTGTTGGAAACATAAGAAAGAACAATAAAGGCAAAGAAGTAATTCGAGTTGATTTCGAGGCTTACAATGCGATGGTTTATTCGGAATTAGAAAAAATAGCAATATCTCTATCATCAAAGTTTTCCATTCATTCTATTCTTCTTTTTCACCGTGTTGGAAGCGTGTACCCAAGCGAAACGGCGGTTATCGCGGGCGTCTCTGCACCTCATCGCAAAGATGCTTTCGATGCTACTATTGAACTTATGAATGAGCTAAAGCAGGTTGTTCCAATTTGGAAAAAGGAAGTTTATGCTGATGGTCATACGTGGATTTCGGCCACACCTTAGAATTAGAAGGGGAAGCCGATCCCTAGATTAAATACACGATTCATCCGGTATCGTGGTGCGATGGGGGAGTCTGAGACATCTGCTAAGAATTGATTGAATTCGTCCTTTGGTTCCCAAAACCATCTTTCTCCTTCGATTTTCAATGGATCTTTTATTTGCAATCCAAGGTCAAATCGAACTAAGAAGAATTCAAAATCTAATCGTAATCCGAAACCAGAACCGATGGCTAGTTCGGAAAGAAATCTATCTGACGAAAAATCAGCACCAGGGCGATTTTCCTCGGCACGATACATCCAGATGTTTCCTGCATCTATGAAAAAAGCCCCCTGAAACATCTGCGTGACTTTGAAGCGATACTCCACATTAAACTCAAGTTGTACATCGCCAATATTATTGAATGACCGTACAACAGTGGTGTCACGGAAGGAGCCCGGGCCGAGGGTTCTAGCTTGCCACGCACGTATTCCATTGGCACCACCAGAGAAAAAACTCTCTTCAAATGGTAGTACGTTGAGATTGCGTCCCGCAATCCCAAGGCCACCAGCGGCGCGGAAAACGACGGTGTTTCTTTCATTTAGATTCACATAAAATCTACTCTCACCGTCCACTTTTACATAATCAGCATACTGAATGCCATTGAAATAATATCGTCCTTCTTCATCTTGGGGTGCATTAAAAATCCTCGCTAATGCAGGAGGTATCACTTTACCTGCTAGTTCAACTCCAACTTTATGATAGAAATAAAAGCGCTGGTATTTTTTTGCTTTTTGTGTATTTTGAACGAAGTCCACCCCAAAGGAGTGCACTAAGTGATTCTGATATGAGTTGGCAAGAAAACTGTCGTTTAATCGACGTAAAAAAGCCTCAAATTCTGCAGATTTTTGAATACTTATGATACTCAAATCCCAATGAGGATAAAACTTTGTGCCTTTATCTTTATTTTCGGTAAAGCCCCATTGTGTTCTTAGCAGAGTAAGCGTACGCTCGTAGTCGGGTCGTCTTTGATAGTTGACGGCAAATGAGAAATTGGTAAAGGGCTCTGAGTTCTTTTTGAATTTTAAGAAAGGTGTTCCTAAAATTCTGGGAACGCGCAGTGAAATTTCGGGACCGAATTCAAATGTGTTGAGCTGGAAGGCTCTTCTCACTTCCTCTCCGCTTGTTTCTTGAGAGGTTTCTTCTGTTATCGCTCGGGTAGCTTCAAAACCGGTAACAATTCTAAATTCTAATTTTTCAGCTCCTCTAAAAACGTTTTTGTGCCCCCACAACATATTGCCATAAATACCTGTATTTCCCGCTCGGTTGGTCAAACTTGGATTTACGTTGAAGAGTTGTTTTTCCGAAGGGTTCAATCTGATAGCGGCGTCCAAAGTGTAAACTCCATTGCTGTCTGCTTCGGCTCTTGGAATCATTTGGATATTTACTGCTCTATTCGTTCCTAACTGAGAGAATCTTTTATAGGTCAACTCTACGCTTTCTTTTTGGTAAAGTTTGTTGGGTCCAAATAGGGTGGTGTATGACAGTACACCTTCTTTTAAGTCTGGCTTACCGTTGAAAATGATGGTAAGTCCCTCTTGTCTCAACGTGTCTTTAAATTCTTCATCGGGCTTGAGTGGGTCGCTATTGGTATAAATGTAAACATTGCCAAAAACGTACTTCTTATGATTTTGGAGAATGGTGACATCCTTGTTAGCCGATTGAATCTGAATTCTTCTAAGCCTTAGAGTTACATCTGCATTTCTACCACCCACTGTGGTGTCGACATCGTATGAAATGAAATCTTTAGTAAATTCAAAATAGCCTGAGTTATTAAAATATTCTGTGATTCGTTCTCGCTCCGAATCGAGAACATCGACGTCAAAAACTTCGCTTCTTTTGATCGTAGATGTTTCAAAAAGTTGTTCTTGACTTTTTGCCATTTCGGTATCTTCAAAAAGATATTTTACATCCCTGATTCTATAAGGTTCGCCCGGATATACGTGATACCGCAGCTTACATTTAAGCCCTTTTCTCCAAAAGATAAAACCTTTGTTTTTATAGATAACTTCTGTTTCTACTTTATTATTGAAGTACCCTCTTTTTTGAAGGAAGTTGCTCATTTGCTGAGCGCTTTTCTCCATTTTAAGGCTATCCAGTTGTGCAGGAGGTTCTCCTACTGTATAGGCAAGCCACATCCACAAACTTTTACACTCTTTCGGCTGCTTACCCTTTTCTCTTCTGCGTTCATTTTTTTTTGAGCATCTCTCCGCAGCTCGAATTTCACTCCGTTGAAGCGGCTTTGTAGGAACCAGCGTGTATATCCCGAGATTGATACGCATCAAAGCAACTCTTCTATTGGGCTTGAGCTTAGTGAGTTCTTTAAGTGTGCTCTTACTTACCGCAAACTCTTCTGGAGTGTCATGATATACAATTGCATCTTTTTTAAGGTAGACTTCATCTTCTTTGATTCTATGGAATATTGTACACGACGACAAGAGTGTCGTTAATACCAATAGCCATAGAAATTTTTTGAGATGCATTATCATTATCTTTCGGGCCGCAATTTCCGACAAAAATGCTGCCGATAAAAAAAGACATCAAGCTCGTTCGCTCTTTACAGCAAAAAAAGTTTCGTAAGGAGCACGGATTGTTTGTTGTTGAAGGCAAAAAAATGGTAGAAGAGGGGCTGAAAGGCCAGTATAAGCTGCATTCATTGTATTCCACAGACGAGTCCTTTGTTAAGTTACAATCAAATTGCTTTAGTGTAACGTCAAAAGAAATGGAGATGATGAGTGCTTTGTCCACTCCGTCATCATATTTAGCTGTGTTTAGAATGACCGAGGTAACAACTGTTTCCTCAAACGATGAGTTTATATTGGCTTTGGATGGCATTGCTGACCCGGGCAATCTAGGCACTATCATAAGGACTGCTGAGTGGTTTGGGGTTCGCACAATCTTGATTTCAGAAGACACAGTAGAGTTGTTTAATCCTAAGACAGTGCAATCGACGATGGGTAGCATATTCCGAATGAACGTTCATTCGGTTCGTTTGGCCGATACCTTGGGCTCATATCGTGACAATGGCTATGCGATTGTGGGGGCATTGCTGAATGGTGAAAATGCTTTTAGATTCGAATTTCCCTCAAAATCGATTCTAGTGATTGGTAGTGAAAGCCACGGGATAAGACCAGATGTGATAACTCAATTATCACATCAGGTAACCATTCCTGGTGGAGGAGAAGCCGAATCGTTGAACGCAGCCATAGCATGTTCCATACTGCTTAGCCGCTGGTTCGATGGGTAGCTTACTTCTTGGGTAAAAAACGATTCAAAGGAATGAGAATGGGATTAAATACAAATCGTTGTGCAAGTGCATACTCTCCATCTTGAGTTTTGGCCCAAAGAAATTCCATATCCCATGGAATGACGTTTCCTTCAGCATCTACATGCTTTTTAGCTGCTCTCTTAAGATATATCTTTAGTTCTTTCTTTTGATTATTCAAATCTGTCACCTTGATGGTGTATGCTGGTAGCACTTTATCAATGCTGTCCATTGCTTCAGGCTTGAGCATTGTGTTGTAAGAATCGAAGTGCACTTGCTTGAATAGCAACATATAATCTTTTACTGCAATGCTATCAAACACTGGAACAGGACCGTTGTACGTTTCGAGAGCTGGTTGATAGCCTCCATAAAGTTTGATGTCGTTTCCACCTTTGTATTCAATTGCGAAAGACTCTTGCGGTTTATAATTGTCGATGATTTCGATCTTGCTCAATTCGAGTTTGGGAAATTCATAATATCCAGTGTATCTCCATTCATTTTCATCTGTAAAAAAGCGTGGTGTGAGAAAGCCTGTGAATCCTTCCATGTGTGTAATATATGGAGTTTCTGAGCGGCCAATACCCGGGATTTCCAGAAGCATAATTGTACCCATATGATCTGGAGTAGATGTGCCTACGTAATAAATTTTTGATGGCTTATCACCACCTTGATATATCTCGACCTTCTTTCCACTTGAGGCGAGCACACGAAGCATGTTTTCAGATGCTTTATCAGATAAGCTTCCTCTGACTTTTATTCTTTTGAAGGTGTCTAAAAGAAGATTCACAGCATCTCTGCGGGCGTAGAGGCGGTTGTTTAACTTCCACAAAGTTTGTCCAGGAATGCGTTCCACTAAGACTTTGTTTCCTTTTCCATCAGTGATAAAAATCTTGGTGACCGATGCAGTATCTGCTACGGCGAAATCTGCCAACGGTTGGTCCGTTAATGTAGATGATGAATTTTTTTTATATACAAACCAAGCAGCAGCGCCAAGTGCAAGGAATACGATTAAAAGGATAATATTTTTTTTCATAGACGCTTACTATTTAGCCCACTTCCTCTTTCTAAAATATACTTGAACACCGCCCACAACAAATAATACAGCGATTGGCAGAACAGCATTGTTGATTTGAATCGCTGTTCTATTTTCGGCGACCATCTCTTGGTTGAGTTTTCTCAATTTAATGGTTCGTGACCTCACGCTAATAAGCGCCTGATCATCGAGCAGGTAATTCATACAATTGAGCAAAAATTCTTTATTGTCATAGATAACTCTCTTCGCATAGCGATCGAAGCCAAGCGCCTGCGGTACAGGGCCCTGGGGGGTATTCATCACGGAGTTTCTAACTACATCACCGTCTGCGATTACGATCATGGCTGTTGACTTGCTCTTATCGCGGTAGGCTATTTCAGGATTCGTTCTGAAGTTTTCGGTGACTAGATCTTTAAAGGCTGAAGGAAATTGTCCTTCCATTACTAACGCCATAATCTGCCCAGGCAGTGCACCTTGCTTGAAATAATTCATATCCAACTCTACCACAGAAGTGTTGATTCGGACGGGAGTTTTCAACGCTTTTGATAATTCAGATGTGCGTAGCAATGGTATTTTCTTCACTTCAGGATTGCTATTCACAGTATCGATACTACTCGCGAAATCGTATTTAATAGGATCAAGATTGGCTACGATCGGATGTGCGTCAGCTGGTGGAAAACATAATGGTGCATAATACCAAGAGAACATTTGAATGCCTCTTTGATTGCCCATAGGTCCTGTATCAAATGCTATAGGTGCTGCTTGAAAGTCAATGACAATATTTCTATTAATTCTTGCACCATACTCAAAGAGCATCTCGTAAAGTCCCATTTCATTGCTCACGCCCATGGTTTGTTGTTGCACACGAAGGCTATCGAGATCCGTAAGCACCGGGTCGACCATCCATAGCACCTTACCGCCATTCATGATAAATTGATCGATAATCATTCGATCCTTATCACTAAACATACTGTCAGGCTTTGCAACAATCATTGCCTGATAGCGATTTATGCGATCCGATACGTTGGGAAGTTTATCACTAAGTGCATTTACTTGTTCTTTGATTTCTACAAAGTCCAAGGCATAGTTTTCTTCTATGGATGTTAGATAATCACCCATTTCAATCGGAGCGAGCTCTCCATGGCCTTGAATGATGGCTATAGCGGGCTTGTCCTTACGCATCGCCTTCCTGATATTGCTCGCCAACTCATATTCCAAGTTATTCACAGATGAGTTTATCATCTCATCACTTGGCTCAGGCATATCACTTTTGAAGAATTGGACAGGTGTTTCTTTTCCTTCATACTCGATGATAGCGCCAGGCCAAATAAGCTTGAAAGTTTCTCCACCATTTTCCTGAATTGCCAAACGCGTAAATTTTAATCCTTTTTCAAAAAGCGCTTTTTCTGTTTCTGCAATTACTTTTTTATTACCACTGACGTATGGATCAATGAATTCGTACTCGATTTGATTACCGCTATAGTCTCTAAATTCATCAAGTCGTTCCTTGATGCTTTTCTCCAGACGCTTGAATCCAGCGGGGAATTCACCCGTAAGGTAACATCTTACAAAGACTTTACTCTTCAGTTCGCCCAACATCTCTTTTGTTGCAGGCGTTAGTGTGTGGCGCTTTTCTTCGGTAAGATCTATTTTGAAAAAAACAAAAGACAAGATAAATGCTCCAATGAGCACAATACCGATGGAGATAATTAGGCGGAAAACGTCGTTTCTTTTGGTCTTCATATACCCTACAAAGGTGGTGATGT
The DNA here is from genome assembly GCA_046309775.1 of Flavobacteriales bacterium. Lineage (GTDB taxonomy): Bacteria > Bacteroidota > Bacteroidia > Flavobacteriales_D > Sanyastnellaceae > JAIXWP01. The sequence continues at coordinate 44,400 of JBKCOM010000176.1, read as the reverse complement.
TTGAACGAACACCAATGCAAGTTTTACCTAAAATTTTTCAATAATAAATAGTCAATAGCTTTTGGTCCCATATTGAAAAGAACGTCTATTACAGAAAGACCTGGTTGAAACGAATGTCTGTCCATAAATACTTGAGGATATGAAGGCATTTCAGGGATTATAGAGCTAGGTTCAAACATATTTCTATAGTCATTCCCATCACCAATGTTGGGGGTGGCTGAAATGGCAATTGAGGGAGCTGCTATTTTAAGCCTTTTTGCTGTCCATTCTATGGTTTGGAGGTTCAAATCGATAAGGTAAGCATGTTTTTTCCTCAGGATATGGGACACATCTTCGAAATAGTGCTCAAAGTGGGCAGATCTTCCATAAGCGCTTTGAATGGTGGTCAAATAGCTATTCACCCATCGGTGATCTGAAATCCGAATTTCTGATATGGGAGTTTTAATTCCTTTAGTGCTGTTTACAGGTATGGAAAGAGAGACAGGCCTGTTCACCGCAGAAATAACGAACCGGTTGCGGAATGTTTGTTTGATATATATCTCATCCCTATCTATTTGGGCATTGGTGGACAATTGATATGCCCACCAATGCGATGGTGGAAAAGGACAAGTCGGCAAATACTTCATTGGAATTAGTCCACGAGGCGAAACATTCGATTCCAGCGAATATTATTGGTTCGGCGATAATTAGGATCTTCTTTTGAGAACCAGGTAAATACAGCCTTACCAACCACATGATTTTCAGGAACAAATCCCCATACTCTTGAGTCGGCTGAGTTATGGCGATTGTCTCCCATCATCCAATAGTAGTCAGACTGAAATGTATAGGATTTTGTTTCCGCGCCGTTGATGAATATTTTATCGCCGTCAACACGCAAATCATTGCTTTCATAAACAGCAATTACACGTTGGTAAAGCGGGAGATTTTGGATCGTAAGTTCGATGGTCTCTCCTTTAGCAGGAATATGAACTGGGCCAAAATTATCGACAGTCCAGTGCTTATAGGGTTCAGCATTCACATTAGGAAAATATTGACCAAGATTGTTTTCTTCTTTTGGATATTCGTAAACATAAACACTGTCCACATATGATAGTTTTGCTACTTCTTTTGCAATATCCTCTGTCATCGTCATAATCACATCATCTCTTCTCATCACGATTTCTTGAAAGTTAAGCTCGTATGTGTCTGCGATTTTAATGATGGAATTGCGCGTTTGTTCGTCGGTATAATTTGGTGTAATTCGAACTACATGGCCATATTGCAAACCTTCAGGATTTTCGATTGGTTTGCCATTGATCAACACCTGTCTATTTACAATTTCAATATTATCTCCTGGAAGACCAATACATCTTTTGATATAGTTTTCCTTTTTGTCAATTGGTCTTGATTTCACACCACCAATATCTAGTCCACCAGATGCTTTTGCACCTTGGGTGCAAGAAAGACAGATCTTTTTATTTTCAAAATTATCTCGCGCCTTGGCGAAATATTCTTTTTCTCTTAAAGAAAAGGCGTCATACCATCCATACCCAGTGGTGTCACTTTTAAGCACACTTGGATTTTCCTTTTGAAAAATAATTTGCGCCTCTTTTCTTAAAATGCCATAATAATCATGACCTGCATAAAATGGGTCGACGATAATGGTATCACCATGAGGAAAATTAAATACCACTGGATCATAACGATCTACTTTTCCAAAGCCTGGTAAGCGAAAGTAGGGGAGTGAGAACCAATCTACATAGCTGTTGGTCATACTTCCCGGCAATGCGTTGTGGACAAAGGGAACTGAAACGGGAGTTTGAGGAATTTTGGCTCCATAGCTCATTTTACTCACAAAAAGATAATCTCCAACCAACATACTTCTTTCCATCGAAGGAGTGGGTATGGTGAACGCTTCAAGAAAAAAACCTCGGATAACAGATGCAGCGACCACTGCGAAGATGATGGCCTCACCCCATTCGCGTCCAAATCCTTTTTTCTTGCCCGTCCAGTCGCGCTTTCCAAGGTATGGTGCTTGAGTGTCCTTATATGCCAATTGAATCAAAGCAAACCATGGAAGTGCACCGAATAACCACTGTTCAGAGGTCTTTCTTTTTCCAAATGCGATTCCCAATTCTACATTGATGATGATGATCATTAAGAGATTTACGCCAGGAATTAGCAGCAAGAAAAACCACCACCAAGGTCTACCAATCGATTTTAAGAATGGAAAAAATTGTAAGATTGGAATATAGCTTAACACCGATGAGTGACCGGCTCTTTTTGTCAATCTAGGAAGCGTAATACAATAGATTACTATCAATACAGCTAGCAGAATTTCTGGTATTCTCATAAATTAGAATTTTAAATAATCACGCATGGTATATGTGCCTTTCTTATCATGAAGCCACTCAGCGGCTTTCACGGCGCCAAGTGCAAATCCAACGCGATTTTTTGCAATATGGTTTAATTCAATTTTATCAATAGAAGATTCATAAATCACCGAGTGTGTTCCAGGAACTTCGTCCGTGCGTTCGCTTGAAATAAGCAATTCATTTGATGCATTGGTCTCATCGAGTTTCCAAGAATCTTTTCTCTTTAGCTCATTCAAAATACCTTCGGCTAAGGTGATCGCTGTGCCACTTGGCTTGTCCAACTTATGCACGTGGTGAATTTCCAAAATACGAGGATCATATTCATCTAACGAATGCATGATAGATGCAAGTAGTTTGTTAAGATGAAAAACGATATTTACACCAATTGAAAAATTAGTCGAGTAGAGTAGAGCGCTATCATTTTTGTGTATGGAAGACTTTATTTCATCAAGTCTATTGTACCAGCCGGTCGTTCCACAAACAACAGGAATTCGTCTGTTGCTAAGTTCTAGAATATTATTTGCAGCAGCGTCAGGCCTACTGAATTCAATGGCCACGTCAACACTTTCCAAACCGAGTGTTTGTTCGGTTATTGCTTCAGAAATTTTCAATACTACATCATGACCGCGATTCAAGGCGACTTGTTCGATCTCTTTTCCCATCTTCCCGTATCCGACAATAGCAATTTTCATGGTGTGAAATTAAAAATTTAATAGTAAACCAATACCTGCATTTCCTCTTGCGGTGGGAATGATGGATGGGTGGATGGAAAGATGAATGTCTGGTGATATATCGTAATAAAATAAATGACCATCAACGTTGGCGTCAATGATTTGTAAGATATAAACTCCCGCCAAAGCCATCCAGCTTATATCTCGCCATCGACGGTATTGCTCTTGGACGTCATTATAAAAAGAAGCATTGCCTTCGATTTGAGGTATGGTATTGGGATCGCCATCTATCGCAGCAATATAGGCTCTTCGGTAGGTGAGATAGTTTTTATCATTATCTCTAATAAAATACACACAAGTGCCAATACCCCCATAAACGATGATGGTTTTCCACCATTTTTTGTTGTAAAGCTGACCAGCTCCTGGTATCACCGCGGAAAAGACGGTGGCTTTCAAGGGTGAATGTGGTTGCATATTCCACTTAGCTTTCCATTTGCTCTCGGTCGTTAGACTTTTAACATTAGTGCTGTCAATGATCAATGTATCACTGGATTGTGCATTGATTTTGATCGCACAAAAAGCAAACAGCAGAGCAATGAAAACTCTGCTGCAAGACAAGTATGTGATTTTACAGTGATTCAAAAGATTACATATCGAGCATATCCATGATGCGCTGCAGATCATCGTCTGTTGCGAAAGGTATTTCGATTTTTCCCAAACCGTGCTCATTTCTCTGAAGCTTTGCTTTTTTGCCAAATTTAAGGCGAAGATCGGCTTGCATTTTTTGAAACTCCATAGGCAAAATCGCCTTTTCTGTTTTAAAGAGTTTTGGAGTGTCATCTTCCTTCACCATCTCTTCAACGCGTCGCACACTTAGGTCCTTTTCTAAAATTTGCTTGTAAATGCGCAATTGCTTGGATTCTGGTTCTGAATTAATCAATGCACGCGCATGTCCCATGGAGATTTTTTTCTCAATAATACCGATTTGAATTTCGGGTGGGAGTTTGAGCAAGCGCACATAGTTTGTCACAGTGGTACGATCCTTACCAACACGTTCAGCAAGTTTCTCAGTTGTGAGATTACATTCTTCCATCAAGCGCTTATAGCTGATTGCAACCTCAATACTGTTGAGATTTTCACGCTGAATGTTTTCAACCAAAGCCATTTCAAGCATGCTTTGGTCGTTGGCGGTACGCGTATACACGGGTACCTCATCCAAACCAGCCATTTGAGCAGCTCGGAAACGGCGCTCACCACTGATGATTTGATATTTCTGAGCAGAGAGCTTGCGAACAGTAATCGGCTGAATCAAACCAAGTTCACGAATACTCTGCGCCAATTCTTCCATAGCTTCCTTATCAAATTCTTGACGAGGCTGGAATGGATTAGCTTCTATTTGTGATATTTTCAAAAGAGATATAGGTCCAGCCACGTTACCAATTGCTTCTACTCTTGGTTCACGCTCTTTGACAGCAACCTCTGTTACTTCACTCTTTTCTTTAAGGCCTGCGGGTGCATTTTCCAATAAAGCACTTAAACCTCTTCCCAATGCTTGTTTCTTAGCCATTATCTACGCTGATATATTTGTCTTCACCTTTCATTTTGGTCATATCGTTTTTTTGCAAAATCTCTCTTGCTAGGTTGAGATAATTGATAGACCCTTTGCTGCTTGCATCATGCATGATGATGGTTTGTCCGAAGCTAGGAGCTTCGCCCAATGTGGTATTGCGGTTGATGATGGTGTCAAACACCATTTCTTGGAAGTGCATTCTCACTTCATCCACCACCTGATTGCTCAATCTTAGACGAGTATCATACATAGTGAGCAAAATCCCTTCAATTGTCAAATCAGGATTTAGTTTTTGTTGAACGATTTTAATCGTGTTGAGGAGTTTGCCCAATCCTTCCAAAGCGAAATATTCACATTGCACTGGAATGATTGCTGAGTCGGCTGCGGTCAAGGAATTGACAGTAACCAAGCCCAAAGAAGGTGAGCAGTCGATGATGATAAAATCATACTCTTCCTTCAATGGCGCGAGTGCCGCACGCATCATATACTCACGGTTGGGCATATTAATCAATTCGATTTCAGCACCGACGAGGTCGATGTGTGCCGGAATCAAGTCAAGATTCGGATTTTCTGTAGATATAATGATATCTTTTGGTGCAATATCATTAACAAGACATTCGTAAATGCTTGTCTTTACTGTCTTTGGATCAATTCCAACTCCACTTGTAGCATTGGCTTGGGGATCTGCATCCACCAACAATGTTTTGTATTCCAATACTCCTAAACACGCAGCAAGGCTGATAGCGCTTGTGGTTTTGCCAACACCGCCTTTCTGATTTGCAACCGCGATAATCTTACCCATGAATAATTATTTAATGTGTTGATGAACAGTTGATTTTCGTGAAACAATGAAATGTCAATAAGTTCAACGCGAAAATACCGTGAAACACGCGAGTGAACATTTTTTTAACCTTCAAAGTTTTACACACGAGCTTTGTTGAAACGACGTTGATAAATAAAAATTTTTATTGAAAATGAGTAGGTTAACACGTCTTTCTTCTTAAAGAGCATTCACACGTTTAGTTTTGCGAAATAATTTATGGAAATCATTACTATAGTCTCATCTACCAATCGTGCAGAAAGTTATACTTTTTCGGTTGCTTCAGTTTATCATCAAATTTTATTAGAGAATGGAGTAGAGTCACGTCTACTTTCTTTGACAGATCTGCCTGATAACTTCTTGAAATCAGATCTTTACGGTCAACGTTCGCCCGAGTTCAAAGAAATAATTGACCAATATGTGTCGGGTGTTAATAAGTTTGTTTTTGTTGCCCCAGAGTACAACGGGAGTTATCCAGGTGTGCTAAAATCATTTATCGACGGGGTTCCTCCAAGAATGTTTCACACAAAAAAAGCAGGAATCATTGGCGTAAGCAGCGGCGCAGCCGGCAATCTGAGAGGACAAGAACACTTGACTGGGGTCTTGCACTACCTTAAAGTGTTTGTGCACTATAATAAATTGAAATTAAGCGGAATCGATAAGGCATTTGACGGCAACCGCCATTTGGTTCATGAAGATTACACGATAAAATTAAAGGATCACGCTAAGGATATAATCTCTTTTTGATTTAATCACAAGGATTTCCTGAGCCTTGCCAAAAATCATAACATCCTTTCCAATCTCCGTTCTGTCTGCTGAGTAGATCTGCACCAACACCGTTTGGTATCCCTTGCATTATACCCGAGTTTGAACTAAGTCTGAAATTCAAATCTTCGGTTGAGCAGAATGGGGGAGCTTGTCCGTTGGGACAATTTTGAAATCTACTATCTTGATCTACGTTGATGTCGGTATCAACAAGACATGAATTGAATAGTATATCTTGTGCATCGGGAGTTCGAAGGTCGAGGACAGTTTCGTTGAAGTCGCTCAAAAATGCGTTGTTCCCAAACATGATACAATTGGTAAACCTACACCCCACGAGTGGCCGCTCGATGATGGCACCATCCACGGATTCGTAATAATTATTCAAAGCGAACGCAGGGGCTGTTCTTGTGCCTTCGCTGTAATAATTAGCGAAAGTGCAATTGTCCATAACGTACTTTCCGCCAATTGAAAAATAGGCACAACTTTCTCCACAATTAGCAGATAGTACATTAATACCTTGAATGGCTGCTCCTTGGCCCCAAAGACCAATTCCAGACATATTTTCAATTCTTGTGTTTCTAATTTTTAAACCAAAAACGTTTGAATTGTAATCAGCATTGACTGTGTCGACTTGAACGCCCATGGTTCCATTTTTAATAATGGCGTAGTCAATTTCGGAGTCGTCACTTTGAGATATCCAAATGCCACCTCTGGCTACAGAAGCGATTTCTAAAACGCCATTCGATTCGAAGACAAAATCAAGTGTAATGCCCCATTGTCCAGGCTCATCTTGAAAGCTTTGTTCTAGGCGATCACCTTGGAACACTACTTCATTGTCAAGCGATCCATTTACATCAAGTGTTGCGTTAAATACGTAGATGCCCGATTTAGCATGGCAATACACCTGGGTGCCTTGGTTGATGGTAAGCCTACAGTTTTCTGGTACAGCTACGATTCCGTACACCACGTGGGGTTTGTCATTGTTCCATATTTCATTACAATCAAGGTAGTTGAATTGTCGAAGGCCCCCGTGAAAATAAGCGTCCTGACCCCAAGCATTCAGCACTACAAATTGATCATTCCCGTTTGTGCTGAATTGAATTTTATCCTCTACGATAAAAGGCGTATTGATATTGCCTGGGTCAATGGTCACTTCTACAAAGACCCACATGCTATCGTTTGCTCTCAGTTCTAGGTCGTTGTGAAGTGGGCCGTTGATGCCGTCAACATTGATTCGATATTGTGAATTATTACCACCAAGCAGTCTTATTTCATCGATACGTACTGCAGCGTTATTGCGGTTGTAGACCTTTAGGTAGTAGGTGGTACTGCCAATGGTAGAAAAAACTGTATCAAAAAGAACGGTGTCAACACTAAATGAAAGCTTCGCACTAGAGTCAGTTGTAAAATTCTCTTTTCGGCATGAAGCGAGAATAAGCGCTGATAATATTATAGTAAGAGCGCTGAATATTTGTATTGATTTGTTTGAAATCATAATAGGTTTTGCAAAGATGCATAGGAATACGAATAATCTTCCATGCTATTGTACAAATTCAAGAAATACGCATTTTACCCTAACGAATGCAACCTTCGTCGACTGATTTTTGTCGTTAGTATTAACCTTTGGGGCTTGAGGTGTATCTTTGCCCTCCGCCAAAACATTCTATGCGAGAACGATTTACAGTTTATCTAACACATCTCTTGGTGTTGGTGCTTACTCTTGTTAGCATACAAATGCATGCACAATGCTCCGCTGATGCGGGAAACAATCAAACTATTTGCTCTGGCGAAAGCATAACTCTTGGCGGAACCCCTGTTGCAGTAAACCCTAATGGTGGCCCTATAACGTACTCATGGACGAATATAACAGGGCCAAGCAGCACGCAGGCAAATCCAAGTGTGAGTCCTACTTCCACAACCACCTATACTGTTTCACTTTCTGGAGGAAATTGTAATGGTGAAACGGACCAAGTGGTCATCACCGTTTTACCATCGCCCAATGCAAACTTTACAGCCGCCCCGCAAAATCAATGTGCTTCGACACCGGTAACCTTTACTAATACAACCACAGGGTGCACTAACTGCACATATTCATGGAATTTTGGTGATCCGGCTTCAGGTGCAAATAATACATCGAATGCTTTTTCCCCACAACATACTTTTCAGGCAATCGGAACAGGAACGCAGACATTTACAGTAACCCTTACAGTTACAGGTCCAGCTCCGGGCAACTGTCAAGATACCCATACCCTTAACGTTACCGTCAATCGCATTCCCGATCCTGAACTCACAGATCCCATAAACAATTTTGCGCAATGTTCGGGAGATACCGATTTTCCAGTTACCGTATTTGATGCTTCAACTCCTGCAACAAATACCACATATAGCATCAATTGGGGAGATGGAAGTCCAGTGTGGTCAGGGAGTAGCGCACCACAGGGCCTTTTGCATACATATAATGGAATCGACGTTTATGATTTAGTTTATACCATCATAGGAAGTAATGGATGCACAGCGTCAGAAACATTTTTTGTTTCAAACATCACAAACCCTGCAGTGGGAGCAGGTATTAATGGAGGTACACAAGGTTGCGCTCCGTTGGACGCATGCTTCAATTTGCTCAATTTTCAGGGCAATCACGAGTCGACGGTTTATAGCATTGATTTCGGTGATGGAAGTCCTGTATTGACGTACAATCATAATGCTTTGCCATTACAGGTTTGTCACTCCTATACAGGTTCTTCTTGTGCTCAAGGAGGTGCTTATACATTCACTATTACAGCGACTAATAACTGTGACAATTCCGTTGCGACCATTACGCCGGTGCGTGTTTATACTGGCCCTCAAGCATCTTTCACGGCTACTCCAGTGCCTGCTTGTGTGAATTCTCCTATTTCATTTATCAATAACTCAGTATTAGGTTTTAACAATACATGCAGCCAGTCTGCGATTTTCACTTGGAGCTGGGGTGATGGATCACCAAATACGGTGGTGACAAGCACGGCAACTCAATCACACACTTACGCAGCAGCAGGTAATTATACAGTGACACTTTCTGCCCAAAACTTCTGTGGAACAACAACATTTACGCAAGTTGTTTGCGTAGAGACACCTCCATCTCCCATTTTCACAGTAAATGCGAACACAGGTTGTTTACCTTTCAATGTAAATACCACGAATACCTCCAATAACGGAATACCGTGTAATGTTAATTATACATGGTTGGTTGATTATACCGACTTGCCATGCGATCCTGACAATGGCAGCTTTTCATTTACCGGCGGTACCTCTGCATCGAGCCTAAATCCACAGTTTCAGTTTACTTCTGTGGGTACCTACAATATCCGTTTGCGGATGACAAATGCATGTGGGGTTTTCGAGGATAATGAACTCATCACAGTAAACACTGTCCCGGTTGTAATCGTAAATCCTATTAGCACTTTGTGTTCTGGCAACACAGTGAGCCCATCTGCCTTGGTTGATAATTGTAATTTGCCCATCACATCTTATGCCTGGACAACTCCAGGAGGAACTGGCGGCAATCTTACGGCATTAAGTCCTGGCGCTATAACGTACGCTAATCCAGGAAACTATAATATCTCATTGACAGCAACCAATGCATGTGGTCCATCTACGGGTTCGAATACAGTGAATGTTTTGGCTCCACCAAACGTCGCCATCACTACCTCTACAGGAAGCACAAGCATCTGTCAAAATTCAAGTGTGGTATTAACAGCAACAGGAGCTGGCAGCTATACGTGGACACCGTCTGGCACTCTTTCCAATTCGATTGGATCATCGGTGACAGCTTCTCCTGGTAGCACGGTGACCTATACTGTTACCGGAACTGCAGGAACCTGTGTAGATACTGAAACCATTACTATCACAGTTAATACATTGCCAGTGGTGAGTGCATCTGGAGTGTTTTCAATGTGTGTTGGAGAAACAGAACAGCTTGGTGTGAATGTGACTGGCGGTGCGGCACCTTATTCCAATTATTTGTGGAATAATGCGGCAACATTAAGTAGTTCGAATATACCCAATCCGGTTTCATCAGCCCTCACAACAACCAATTATAATGTTCAGGTTACAGACAATAACGGATGCGTAGGAAATGGATTGGTAACATTAACGGTTAATCCTCTACCAACAGTAAATGCTGGTACGGATATTCAATTATGTGATCAACCTGTACCAACAACACTTACTGGTTTTTCACCAACAACGGGAGGAACAGGAGTGTGGTCAGGCCCAAACGTGACACCGGCAGGTGTCTTCACACCTAATGGTGTAGGCTGTGTAAATCTCACGTATACCTTCACATCTTCTGCTACTGGTTGTGTTAATTCAGATGTAGTGCAGGTATGTACCATAGCTCCTCAAACGGCCAATGGAGGCCCAGACTTTAGCGTGTGTAATGATCCTGTGCCAGTACCGCTGCCTGTGGGCGGAACATGGTCAGGACCTAATGTCGCTGGCAATGCATTCACCCCATCCACGGTAGGGACATTCAACTTAACGTTTACCGTAGGCACTGGTTCTTGCCAAACAAGCGATATAGTCGCAGTTACAGTTTTAGCAAATCCAACGGCTAATGCAGGTGTCGATATAAACGGACTTTGTGCTAATGGTTCTGTGACACTCAACGGAAGCGGAAACTCTCCTAATGGAGCCATAACACTCGTCACATGGAGTGGGGTATGCGGTGGTATAACCAACGGAACAACATTCACACCGACTGTTTCACCATCGGGATCAAGTTGTGCATATAATATGACGATTGTCGATGCAGCAGGCTGTGATGCTCAAGATCAAGTGAGCATTCAAATAAATCCACTTCCAACTGTTAATGCTGGTTTAGATATAACATTGTGTAATCAGCCCATTGCAAATCCGTTGGTTGGTTTCACTCCCGCGGGAGGCACATGGACTGCCAGCCCCGGTATTGGCTTGAGCGGTTCCACAGTAACGCCTCAAGGTACGGGAACATTTACATTGACTTATACCTACACTAATCCAACTACCGGCTGCACCAATTCAGATCAGGTTGTTGTAAACGTCATTAATCCTACAACTGCTAACGCTGGACCGGATATAGAGCTTTGCTTGAATGCGCCCCTTTACCAAATTGTACCGCCAGTGCCAGGTGGAACATGGACACCCAATCCAACAGTGACCTCAGCAGGGAACTTCAATCCAAATACTGTCGGTGTTTATAATTTGACATATTCTATTGGAACTGGGACATGTCTGACTTCTGATCAAATGACGATTACAGTCAATGGACTTCCAAACATTGAATTGGGGACGAATCAATCCATTTGTCTGAATGATCAAATACAGCTCAATGGTGTCATTACAGGAGGGGAGGGGCCATTTAATGTGAGCTGGAATTTTCCCGCTACTTTAAATAATGCCACAATACCAAATCCAATCGCATCACCAACGGTAACTACCAATTATACTGTAACCCTTACAGACGCTAATCTGTGTCAAGACACGGACAATATTCTCATAACAGTGAATACGCTGCCGGTGGTTAATGCGGGAAACAATCTTACATTGTGTGATCAACCAATTACTGAAGTCTTGACGGGCTTTACACCAACAACAGGAGGTGTCGGGACATGGTCAGGTCCAGGAATTATTAATTCATCAGGACAATTCCAAAGTCCTGGTGTTGGCACCTATTGGGTATACTACGAGTTCACTGCAGGCGGAAATGCATGTGCGAACACTGACTCCATTCAAATAACTGTAAATCCTCCCGTGATAGCAAATGCAGGCCCTGATCAAACATTTTGTTTAAATGAGCCGCTCTTCACTTTCACTGGAATCAATCCTTCTACGGGAGGTACTTGGACAGGCACAGGTGTTTCAAACGCCACTTTAGGTCAATTCAACCCCTCCATAGCGGGAGTTGGAACACATACCATCACTTTGAGCTTTGGCTCAGGGACTTGTCTATCCACAGACCAAACAACAGTAACGGTATTGCCACTTCCCAACGTAGTTGCGGGGACCAACAATACGGTTTGCGGAAATCTTGCGCCATTTAATATGACCGGTTTTATACCAGCCACAGGAGGAGTGTGGGAAGGAACTGGAATTACCAATCCAAGCCTAGGAACATTTAATCCTGGCGTTGGTGCAGGGACATATAATATTTTCTATAGATACACAGACCCTCTTTCCGGTTGTTCTGACACAGCTTTCAAAGTGGTGACGGTGTCTCCAGTACCTGTAGCTAATTTCTCATTACCCCCTCTGGGATGCACCAATTCAAATGCTGTGATTGATAACTTGTCAATAGGCGCCACTGCGTATTCTTGGAACTTTGGAAATGGCACAATACTCAATGGATTTGAGCCAGGATATACTTATCCAGATGAGGGCTTTTTTGATGTTACATTGATCGCGTCAAATGCTTTTGGTTGCAACGATACTTTGATAAGAAACAATGAGATCATTGACCCGCCAACTGCTGCATTAAATCTTCTGCCAGCGGAAGGATGCGCACCGTTGTCTGTTTCTTTTGAGAATAACAGTATTGGCCAATATGTCACCTATCTTTGGGATCTGAGCGTAAACACATCAACGGATGCAGTTCCATCCACTATTGTTTACCAACAAGGTCCTGATGTGACTATTTATCCTATATCACTTACGGTAACTAATTTTTGTGGTGTTAGTGTAGCAAACGATGACGTAGTAGTCAATCCACAACCAGTTGCTTCTTTTGGAACTAATATGGATGTTTTTTGCAGTCCATTTACTGTTCTTTTTAATAATACAAGTGTAGGTAATCCGGATACTTTTGAGTGGGACTTTGGTGATGGAAGTCCAAACGTATTTGTAGAAGAACCTATAAGCCATGTTTTCTTCGCAGACACTATTCCAGTAAACTACACGATATTCCTTTACTTATCAAACGAATGTGGCCTTGACACAACGGAATATACGATCACTGTTTTACCCAACACAGTTACTGCATTTTTTAATACGAATATCACACAGGGCTGCTCACCATTGACGGTTGAATTTACAGACTTCAGTGAAGGAGGTGATCAGATATCTTACAATTTTGGTGATGGAGGCTTTACTGGTAATGCCAATCCAACGCATACTTTCAATGATGCGGGTACATTTACTGTTTACCAGTACGTTGACAATGGATGTTCATACGACACCACTCAAATTGATATCATCGTTTTTCCATCGCCGACAGTTGGATTTAGTGTCGATGATCCAAGTGTGTGCGTGAATGAAGGTATTCAATTTATTCCAGAGGTTACAGATGTGGTTAGCATCACATGGGACTTTGGAGATGGTAATACGTCACAGCTCTCTAATCCTGTTCACGTATTTGATACGGGTAATACTTATACCGTAACGATGACAGGGACATCTGATAACTTTTGTACTGCATCAACAACACAAAATATCACTGTTTTTGCTCAACCACAAGCCAGTTTTGATATTCCAGACTTGGTTGGCTGTAGTCCTTTCAATGCTTGTTTTAGTAACACTTCAACAGGCGCTCAATTCTACAGTTGGGATTTTGGAAATGGCAACACCTCTAACCTTGCGAATCCCTGCTTCGAATATACCAACACGGGGTCTTCTCCAGTGCTATACACTGTGAGGCTTATTTCTGAGAGTTTTCAGCTTTGCACAGACACCATGATGTTGGATATCATTGTAAGTCCGCAACCCTTGGCTGCCTTTGCATTGAGCTCTTATGAGTCGTGTTCAGCGCCAGTTGTGGTTTCAACATCCAATGCATCTAGTTTTGCTAATGGATATCAGTGGCTTTTGGATGGTAATCCGATTTCCACCTCAACCAATACTTCTTTTGAGTTGACGGATGTAGGAAGTTACCTTACAACCCTCGTAGCTAGCAACCAATTTGGCTGCACGTCAGAAGCGGATGTTGAATACAACATATATCCAATTCCGACAATGTCATTTGCCTCACCAGACGCGAGTGGTTGTGTAAGCCTTCTAGTAGAGTTTAATAATTCTTCTACCGGGGCAGCTACTTATTCTTGGGATTTTGGCGATGGAACAGTTCAAACGGGACAGCAAGCGGCACATCTTTACACTGAGCCAGGTAGTTACGACGTCACCGTCACAGGCACATCGTCAAATGGTTGCACATCAACACTGACATTGAGCAATTATGTGAATGCTTATGCTATTCCTCAAGCGGGTATATATATCGAGCCTCAGAACACGAACATCTACGAGCCCACAATAGTCTTTTATAGCACAGGAACGGATGCCGAAACCTATCGTTGGAGTTTTGGGGATGGAAACTTCGCATTTGAAGAAAATGTAGTGCATACATATGAGGAAGGTGGAGTTTTTCCAATTAGTTTAATCGTTGAGTCTGGCGAGGGATGCAGAAGCGAGGCGGTTTCATTGGTGACCATTGAGGATATATTCAATCTTTATGTGCCCAATACCTTTACTCCGGATGGAGATGGAATCAATGAGTACTTCCTTCCAAAATTGACCGGAAGAGTATTTATTGAAAAATATGCATTTAGGGTATTCGATAGATGGGGAACAGTGCTCTTTGAGACAAATGACACGGAGGAGCCATGGCTTGGAGATGTGAGGGGAGGAGAGTATTACGCAAAAGATGAGGTTTACAATTGGCAGGTAGTTGTTCAACTAAAAGGCGTTGATGATGAAAGGATATATTCGGGACACGTTTATATGATTAGATAGAAGAATTACTTACTTTTGACCAAAGAATGTACAATTATGTGGCGTGAAATCGACAACAAACTAGTTCGAGAATTCAGATTTAAGGACTTTCAAGAAGCGTTTACCTTTATGACGCGTGTTGGATTTATTGCTGAAAAATCAAATCATCATCCTGCTTGGTTTAATGTGTATAACTACGTCAGAATCGAACTCAGCACACATGATGCTGGAGACATAGTAACCGACAAAGACAGAAAGCTGGCTTTAGCAATCGACGAGATCTTACAATAAACAAATTAACCTTTTATAGTTACTTTCCTTTTTTTAGAAAGAGGATTGATATACCTTTGCCGCGCACAAACTTCAGTGGTTTGTGCGGTCAACCTGCAATATATAATGACTGAAACGATGGATAAGGCCAACGTGGCCTCATTGACAACCAGAATGTCTACTTTCGACCACGAACAGGTCGTATTTTGCCAAGATAAGGCCACAGGCCTCAAGGCGATAATAGCAATTCATAATACTGTGTTAGGTCCAGCTGTGGGAGGAACCCGCATGTGGGCTTATGCTTCTGAAGACGACGCAGTGACTGATGTGCTTCGTTTGTCGAGAGGTATGACCTACAAAAATTCATTAGCAGGACTTAATATAGGCGGCGGAAAAGCTGTTATTATTGGAGATGCCCGCAAGGATAAAAATGAAGCACTCATTCGCAGATTCGGAAAATTTGTAGATAGCTTGGCTGGAAAGTATATTACCGCTGAAGATGTTGGTATCTCTACCAGGGATATGGAGCATGTGAAGCAAGAGACAGATCATGTTGTGGGTCTGCCTGATTACAGAGGCGGTGGAGGAGATCCTAGCCCTGTTACTGCATATGGTGTATATATGGGTATGAAAGCTTCTATGAAAGAACTCAGTGGAAACGACTCGCTTTCTGGAAAGAAGATTCTTGTGCAGGGCGTTGGTCATGTAGGTGAATACCTTGTTTCTCATTTGGTTAAAGAAAATGCGGAAGTAATTATCTCCGATATCTACGAAGACCGTGTAAAAGCAGTGGTATCAAAATACGGAGTGAAAGCTGTTGATGTGAGCGAGGTCTACAATCAAAAAATAGATGTTTACAGTCCGTGCGCGCTCGGAGCAACAGTGAATGATGAAACGTTGTCAAAACTTACTTGCAGCATCATTTGCGGCGCGGCAAATAATCAATTGGCCAATGAACAGATTCATGGAGCTGAAGTGCAAAAAAAAGGAATTTTATATGCTCCTGATTACCTCGTGAATGCTGGAGGTATCATTAATTGTTATTGGGAAATTATTGGATATAGTCGTGAGGCAGCTTTCGCGCAAGCACAAGGAATATACGACAAGACGTTGGAAATTTTCTCGAAGTCAAAGTCTGAAAATATTCCGACCTATTTAGCAGCGAACCTTCTCGCCGAAGCGAGAATCAACCAAATCGGTAAAATCAAACTCTCTTATTAATTAAATATCATCGCATATGCTAAACAGAAGGCACATAAGGATCAAGGTATTGCAAATCCTCTTTGCCTATTACAGCGACGAAAAACCAAACGTTGCTTCATACGAAAAGATGCTTTTCGAAAGCGTTGATCGCTTCAGAGAATTATACATCGCTTTGATTCAACTCACCGCTGAGATGCAAAGCCTCGCGATTGAAAAAATCGAAGCTGGTAAGAATAAAAAGCTGCCTACGAAGGAGGACTTGTATCCCAACACAAAGTTTGTCACAAATAGCCTTCTGCGCATCCTTGCAAACAGCAGAAAATTGGATCAAGCATCAAAAGAGATTCATATTCGCTGGCAAGACAATAAAGACCTGTTGAAACAAGTTTTTAAAATGCTCATGGAAACGGCAGACTACAAAGAGTACATGGCATCGAAGGAAAGAGGTTTTGAACACGACCGCGAATACTTATTGCGCTTTTTCCGTCGTCACATCGTTAACTACGAACCAGTGCATGAATATCTTGAAGACCAGGGAATCTTCTGGAACGACGATCTTGATTTAAGCGCAAGTATGGTTTTGCGAACACTCAAGCAAGTAAAGGAAAATGACGATGATTTGGAGTTCTTGCCTCTGTGGAAAGATCCGGAAGATGAAGATAATTACTGCAAGAAACTATTCAGAAAGACCCTAGCTCTTGGTGAAGAAAATCAAGCAGTAATTGCTGAAAATACCCCTAACTGGGAAGCCGATCGCATAGCGCTAATGGATATGATTATCCTCAAAATGGCCTTTGCAGAAGCGCAAACGTTTGAATCTATTCCTGTAAAAGTGACAATGAACGAATACATCGAATTGTCAAAGTATTACAGCACCCCAAATAGCAGTGCCTTCATCAATGGTGTATTGGATTCTATCATACCAAAAATGATGCACGAAGGAAAGATTAAGAAAGTAGGAAGAGGACTCTTGGAAGAGTAATTCTGTCTATTAAAATGAAAACATTAATAGCCATCTCAGGTGCCACAGGTATTGGTAAAACTGAGATGGCTATTTTATTAGCCAATCATTTTAATACCGAAATAATTTCTGCGGATAGTCGTCAGTTTTTCAAAGAAATGAATATTGGGGTGGCTCGTCCTTCGACAGAAGAATTGGCTAGGGCAAAACATCATTTCATCGCACATATCAGCATTCATGAATCATTCAGCGCTGGGCAATTTGAAGTTGCAGCTCTTCAAAAATTGGATGAAATATTCTCAGTAAACGACTATGCGATCTGTGTCGGTGGAAGTGGACTTTATCTTGACGCCCTCATTAACGGACTTGATGATCTACCGAGCGATCATTCGGTAAAACAAAAATATGTTGAATTGCTTAATAAAGAAGGAATTCAAAGGTTGCAGGAGTTGCTCAAAGAAAAGGATTTTCATTATTTTGAAAAAGTTGATTTATCTAATCCTCATCGACTTATTCGAGCACTCGAAATTATAGAAATTACAGGCAAATCATACACATCATTGAGGACAGCCTTGGTCAAGAAAAGAGAATTTAATGTAAAAACTTTTATTCTGACAGCTGAACGTGATTTTATCTACCAAAGAATAAATAAAAGGGTAGATATGATGTTAGAGCAGGGATTACTTGAAGAAGCATGGGCACTGTTTCCATACCAAAATTTGAACGCTCTCAATACTGTTGGATACAAGGAACTTTTTGATGCTTGGAACAACAATACCGATTTGTCCCTTGCAGTAGAGCTTATCAAGCAACATACGCGAAACTATGCCAAGCGGCAAGAGACATGGTGGAGGAGAAATACAAGCGTTTCTTGGATAAATGTTGATCAAGAAAAAAATGCATTTGATCAAATAATAGAGCTATTGTAAAACCTCTATCCTTCCATACCTTCTGAATTTTGTCTGGTGTTTTTCCTGCGGAAAAGTGAGCTATCCATCTTTCCAAATTTCCAACTCACTTGGACTCTCCACAATTGAGGATCACGGCGTCTCCAAGACTCTTGAATAAAGAACTCACTTTCACTAAATGTTTCGGTAATTCTTGTTGCCAGCACATCGCTCACACTAATAGTAACTGAAAGTGTTTTCTTTAAAAATTCTTTTCGAAGCGATACGTCCAATCCGTATTGTGGCTTCACAAATCCCTGCACCGTATTTTCAGTTCCTCCAAATCCGCCTCGGCCACCACCACCGCCAAATCCCCCAAATCCGCCGCCACCGCCGCCGCCTCTTTCAGTACCACCAACATTAAGTGCTCTGCGGCTGCTGTAATCGAAGTTGGCTTGAAAAATATATTGCTTAGGAAGCTTAAAAATAAAGTTCGTTTTAATCCAATATGTAGAAACGTTGTTGGTCAAATTGACATCAATATTGGTACCGTTGATGGTACTGTTATACAAATTAAAATTGGTTGTAACATCTAACCAAGACTTTAACGTAGCTCTGTAAACTAACTCCAAACCGGCAGCAGTGCTCGTTTGAGCATTATCATAGGTGGTGATAATAACATCTTGATTGAGAACAGTCGAAAACTCATTTAATAAATATCGCACGGTGGTATTATCGGTGTATCTGTAATAAACCGAACCAATAAAGGTGTTTTTATTAGAAAATGTATATTGATAGCTCAGCTCTGCCGAGTATGTAAACTCGGGCTTTAATGAGGGGTTACCACGAGATACATTCAAAGAATCGCTGTAATCGGTAAAGGGTATTAGCTGCATGAACGAGGGGCGATTCACTCGTCGGTTTAATGCGAGTTGGATATCCTGCTTTTCATTAATTACACGTGTGATATATGCCGAAGGAAAAAGACTGATGGGAAATACATTTTTAAACGTCACATTCGTGTCGATGAGTTCTCCACGATAATCGCTTGACTCAGCTCGTAATCCAAATTGGGTTTTCCATTTTTCTCCATCTCGAGCGATATTGGAGTATACAGCGAATACTTGGTCTAAAAAGCGATAATTCACGCCCAAAGCGGTCTTGTCTACAAAAACACCTTCCTCTTTAAAAAAGTTAGAGTATTCACTTCTGAAATTTCTAATGGCCGCACGAGCTCCGAGTTCCAAACGATATTTGTCTTGAATACGGTCTTCATAATCCACTTGTGCGGTATATAATTCCTGACCTCCTGTTCCAACTTGCAATTGCTCAGAACGAAAACCATTATCATAGGCATTCAGGTATTGTCCTTCAAAATCACTGGCAATCAAATTGAAATTGATATCTGCGTTTAATTCACGCCCCTCTTTGGCGTAGAGTCTTTTATAAAGCAAGCTAGTTCCTGCATTTCTGAACTGACGGTTCGTTTCCGATTGTCTGTAGTAAAAGCTTAAAAGGCTTTCGTTAAAACTCGTGAGAGTATCAGTCGATGTTTCCAGATAGTCAAAAGGATTGAACTGACCGTTGGTATAACTTTGTGATAAAGTGAGTGTATTTCGATTATCGATAAACCAGTCAACTCCTATTTTTCCATTTAAGAAATACCCCACATTGTCATTATTTTGGGTTTGATTCAAGAAGGTAATTGGGGTCTGTGTCAAGTCTGTTCGTTCGGTGTAACCATAGGTTACATTTTTTCTTCTATTATAATTTCCATTTACAAAGAAGTTGAATTTACCCTCGCGAAAATTGAAGTCTAGGCCTGTGTTCACGCGCCCTCTTCGGTCAACACCAGCCCGAATGCTTCCATTATAGCCAGTGGAACGATTATTTTTCATCACAATATTGATGATACCACCGCCACCCCCGCTTGCATCGTATTTGGCCGAGGGGTTTGTGATTATTTCAACCCTTTGAATAGCATCGGCTGGAATTTGATCGATGGTGAGTGTCGTCGGCCTACCATCCACGAATATTTGCGGCGCTGCATTTCTTAATGAAACGTTTCCATCAATATCTACTTGAAGCGATGGAATATTTCGAAGCACATCTTCTCCCGTTCCGCCCGCATTCATTGGATTTTTGTCTACGTCGTAGACACGCTTATCAAATTCCAAACGAAAAGCAGAAGATTCTGCTTCCACCACCACTGCTTTAATCGCTTCCGCTGGGCTGAGTTGAATATTCCCTAAATCCTTTTCGACAGGACCAAAACCGCTAGGGGTGAGTTTGAAATTGATTTGTTTTTTTTCGTAACCAATAATTTGCACATCTAAAATTAAATCTTGGTTCACAGGGATTTTATCAATCGCGAAATCTCCATTGGAAGCGGTAAGCGCGCCATTTACAAGTTCCTCTGCAGTACTATCATTATTTAGCTTTTTCAATTTAATGACCTTCACAATAGCGTATTCGATAGGACTTTTGTCGTCGCCGAGCACTTTACCGTAAACTTTACCAGCTGGCGGACCTTGGGAATTGCCACGTTGCTGGCCAAGAAGAATATTAGCGAAGAGAAAAATAAAAAAGACTAAACTTAATTGCTTCATTTGCAGGTTTCAAGACCGAAAGACTCGTCTTTCGTAATTTGGTTTAATAAACAGGTGCGCAAATATCGAAACCTTCCTGTTACCGAAAAGTTTATTTTTCATAACAATTGTTGTTTCTAAATTCGCAGCATGACAAGACAGATTCCTTTTTCACCTCCCAGAGTCGATGAGAAGACGATTGAAGCGGTGGTTAGTGTGTTAAAAAGTGGTTGGATTACCACAGGACCAAAAACAAGAGAGCTGGAGTCAAAAATCAATGAATATTGCGGCACATCACACAGTTTGTGTCTCAATTCTTGGACAAATGCTTGCGAGCTGATACTTCGCTGGTTTGGAGTTAAAGAAGGCGATGAAGTGTTGGTTCCAGCATATACCTATGCTGCGACGGCCAACATTGTGATCCATCTCGGAGCAACGCCGATATTAGTTGATTCTCAAAAAGATAATTGTCTAATTGATTATCAAATGTTACAAGCGGCAATTACAGAGAGAACGAAAGTGATCATGGCAGTTGATATCGGCGGCTTACCAGTAGATTATGATCGAGTGATGGATATTGCTAAAAATGAATGCCACCAGTTTAAAGCCAATACCAAAGAACAGCAAATGCTTGGTCGCATATTGGTTCTTTCTGACGCGGCGCACTCATTTGGAGCGGTATATAAAGGAAAAAGGGTAGGAGCTCAAACAGATGTTGCAGGCTTTTCATTTCATGCCGTAAAAAATCTTACAACAGCCGAGGGAGGAGCAGTCACATTTAATCTGCCTGCCCCTTTCGATAATAGCGCTATTCGTGCGGCTCTTAATATTTCAGCGCTCCATGGTCAGACCAAAGATGCACTTTCCAAAACGCAGGCCGGTCAATGGCGATACGATATTGTCGAGGCAGGATATAAGTGCAATATGACCGATATTCATGCCGCTATCGGCCTAGTGGAATTCGAACGCTATCAAGAAACCCTTGATAAACGAAAGGATATTTGTAACAGATATACAGAGCTTCTTAGTAAAACAGAGTATTTTGAATTGCCAGTATTTGAAACAAATCACGCTCTTTCATGCTATCATTTGTATCAATTACGCGTCAAGAATGCGAGTGAGGCTCAACGCGATGAAATTATTCGATTGCTTGCAGAAAAAGGTATTTCTACTAACGTACACTTCCAACCGCTTCCGTTATTTTCTTTCTATAAAAATTTGGGATACCAAATAGAAGACTACCCCAACGCTTTTAATTTTTACAAGTCTGAAATTTCTCTTCCCGTCTACTACGATCTTTCCTTGGAAGATGTTGATTTCATTAGCGCTCAAATTATCGAAGCGGTAAATGTCGTGATGCAATGAAAAGGCTGTTTGATATTCTTTTCTCATTGATTTTGCTCGCTTTTGGGGTGATTCCTTTTTTGTTTATTTCCTTGGCAATCATTTTTGATTCCAAGGGTGGTGTGTTCTTTCATCAGGAACGAGTAGGTTTAAACGGAAGACATTTCTTTCTGCATAAGTTTAGAACGATGAGACCGGCGACTGAAAAACTTGGGCAACTCACCGTGGGAACGAGAGATCCGAGAATTACGAGTATTGGTTATTTCCTCAGGAAATATAAATTGGACGAGCTTCCTCAAATATTCAATATTCTGAAAGGAGAAATGTCGGTAGTTGGACCGAGGCCAGAGGTGCCAAAATATGTGGCCATGTATACTGAAGAGCAAAAATTGGTTTTAACAGTTAAACCAGGTCTCACTGATTTTGCATCTATAGACTTTGTGGATGAAAACGCTCTATTATCGGAATCTAACAATCCAGAAAAAACTTATATTGAGGAAATTATGCCGCTTAAATTAAACTTAAACTTGAAATATGTTCGTGAAATGTCGCTGATTACTGATCTAAAAATTATTGGAGGCACCTTTACCGCGATTTTTATCAAGAAAAGAAAATAGAGAAGACAACTTTTAAGAGTAGGCTACGTCTTTCTTGTGAAGCGTAACCTTAATTAACCATGACTAGAGTCCTATTGTGTCTCTTTTCTTTTTTCATTTACTTTCCAGTATCTTCACAGTTCACGGAAGTTTCTTCTACTTATGGAATTTTCATTATCCAAGAAGGAACAATGTGGGGTAATGGTGCTTCTTTTTACGACTTCAATCATGATGGTTGGGATGATTTGACGACAGCAGATGGCAGCGATGCGATTCGGTTTTTTACAAATAATAATGGAACTCTTCAGCCGTCAAGCTTTTTTATCAATTTCACTTTTAGCGGTCAAATAATAGGCCTGGTTTGGTTTGATTATGACAATGATGAAGATGAGGATTTATTAGTCAGTCAATGGGGTGGTCGATTATTGCTATTTCAAAACGATGGACTGTTTAATTTCTCTGAAATAGGCCAACAAGCTGGTTTTCCCCTCATTGCTTACAACCACTTCGGAATTGCCTGTGCCGATGTCGATCAGGACGGCTTTCTCGATTTCGCAGTCGCCAAGTACTACAATCCTGACAATCAAACAAGTCTTTTATTTGGTACTAGATTTTTTCATAACAACGGCGACGGAACATTCACAGACACCACTGATTCCATTGGATTATTGAACGGCCCGCTACCTACCTTTCAACCCGTTTTCTTCGATGTAAATGAAGATGGCTGGCTCGACATGTATATGGTGGTTGATCGATATCAATTTCCAAATCGAGTCTATCTCAATAATGGCGATGGTACATTTACTCTAAACCAACAATTTGGATTAAATATTTCAATCGATGCAATGTCATGCACCATGGGTGATTATGACAACGATCTAGACGTAGACGTTTTTGTGGCGAACACACCTCCAGGGAATTTCTTGATGAATAATAATAATGGCATATTTTCAAATGTCGCTGTTGAAGCTGGTGTTGCGGTAAATCAAGTTTGTTGGGGTTCAAATTGGATAGACTATGATAATGATAGCTACCTCGATTTATTTGTAGGAAATACAAATCTATCTTTCAATGCAGTCGCTAATCGATGGTTTGTAAATAACCATGACGGTACATTTACGGATACACCTTCACTTTTCGGAAGCCTGAATGACTTGGATCCTACCTTCTGTTCGGTGATGGGGGATGTCAACAATGATGGGTATTATGATTATTACAACAATAACAACGATCCGAGGCCATGCCGCTTTTGGCTCAATGATGGAGGAGATAACAACTATCTATCGCTGAGTTTTGAAGGTACTATTTCAAACAAAAATGCATTTGGCACAAAAGTCAACTTATACGCCAACGGCACTGGATATGTCAAGCATACCCATTGTGGAGAGAGTTTTCTAGCTCAAAATTCGTCCAAAGAAATTTTCGGACTCAATGATGTATCACTTGTAGACTCTCTCATAATTACTTGGCCACGTGGTTTGGTGGAACGCTATTATAATCTTAATGTTAATCAGCATTTACACCTGATTGAAGGAGCTACGTATCAGAATAATTTGGAATTAATAGTTGATGACACCTCCATTTGTCCGGGTCAAACTTTGACACTTGATGCCGGTCCAGGAATTACCTGGCTATGGAACAATGGCGCCAATACGCGGCATTTGGAGGTGACTGAGCCAGGGATTTACTCATGTGAAATTTCTCATGACTTTAATTTTGTTCAAAACACAAATGAGGTGGTGGTGACATTGCAAGAACCGCCTATCCCCAATGAAATTATTGAAAATGTCTCTTGCTTTGATTTAAACAATGGGAGTATTGAGCTTCTATTGGACTATCCTGAACAAACTGTTATTGAGTGGGAAAATGGAGAATACGGGGCAAATCGAGACAGTCTCGATGTCGGCGACTATACTTACTCTGTGCTAAGTCAGAACGGATGTCATTTTGAAAATTCAATTTCAATCGTTCAACCGGATAGCCTGTATCTCAATTTTACCACTCAAAACGTTAGCTGCAATGGTTTATCGGACGGTGGATTTCAAATTATCGAAATAGTAGGAGGGACTCCAGAATACCAAGTAACAATGGAAGAAAACAGCTCATTGGCGGCGGGTGATTATTCTTTTGAGTTGATTGATCTTGTAGGTTGTTCCGAGACCTATCAGTTTACAATCTTTGAACCCACATCACTAGCGATGGATGTATACACTGTGTCAAATGAAATCATCCAAAACATTGGCGCATCAGTAAGTGCCACCGGAGGAACACCTCCATACACCTTTCTTCTCAATGGAGATTTGATTGAAGATTCTACATTTTATAATCTTTTTGATGGGGATTATCAGATAGAAGTATTTGATGCTAATGATTGCTCCGTTCAAAGTGAGTTTTCTTTGATTTCGGAAGTTGAAATAAATGTCGAAGAGAATAAATTTCAAATGCGTTTATTTGAAATCGGTGCAAACGGAACAACAATTTTTATTCAGGCATCAGAACTTGAAAGCCCTATTTTGATTTACAACGCTACCGGACAATTAGTATATTTTTCAAATACAAAAGAGCCCATCCAAATGAATGAATGGGCTCCTGGAGTTTATTTTATCTCAATAAATAATGCTTCTGAAAAATTCCTTGTTGGACGTTAGTATTTCACAATCCTAAACGTTTCTCCAATGGGAGTTTTAATGAAATAAATTCCATTACTCAAAGGACTTAGATCCAATTGATTTGCATTTTTTCCTGAAGAAATAAATGCTCCAGTTGAGCTCATCAATATGAAATCCGATGGTTTTGAAAAATAAATCATTCCATTTGATGGGTTAGGAAATACTTGAATTAGTTGGTTGGTTTCACTTTCCTCGACCTCAACTAGGGCACCATTGTTACTGGCGTCAGGCGTGGTTTGTAAAAAGAATACCCATTGAGGCGAACCATCAGTGAGTCTGCCGAGTGAAGTATCTGGATCCATTCCTTGCCAAGAAATTTGGTCTACCAATGTAATTCCATCAGGAGTTGTTACCCTGAGTGCTTCATTATTATTGCTTAATCTAAAGCTTGTATGAGTGATGCCTTGTGTTTGGTCTTCATCACACCAAAAAATTATCCAGTCGTTTGCACCAACTGTTGTGGCTGCCGCATCAAAAAATGGAACTTGCCATTTACGAGGATTCTCTGGATTATCAGAAATATAATAACCAGCAAGATTCACGGCAAAACTATTCGGGTTGTAAATTTCAAACCAATCTTCCGTTTGGCCAGCTTCATCGGTCGCGTCGGCTACGTTTACACTTAGCACCTCGTTGATATACAAAGTAGGCGAGGGGATGATAATTAAAGAGTTCGTCACACCGGGAGTAGGACTATTGAAAACGATGGATGTAGGAGCTCCATCAGTTTGT
Source organism: Flavobacteriales bacterium (assembly GCA_046309775.1). Classification (GTDB taxonomy): domain Bacteria; phylum Bacteroidota; class Bacteroidia; order Flavobacteriales_D; family Sanyastnellaceae; genus JAIXWP01. Next base: position 18,255 of record JBKCOM010000176.1, on the reverse strand, counting down.
CTGCCATAGCTTTGATTCTCGTTGGTAGCGATATAATTGTAGGTATCGATAGTACTTCCATCATTTCCTTTCAAAGTCAGTGTGGTATTGACATTTTCAATTACGAATGAAGCATGATTCCCAGCCTCTGAAACTTCTCCATCAGCCCAGAAAAGCTTAAATTCTCCGGGTAGCACAACAGTGTAGTAGGGCACATCAGATGGGAAGGTCCATTCCGCTCCATTTGAAAGCGTGACACTATATCCCGCAAGATTCACATTCGATGAGTTAGGATTGAAGATTTCAAACCAAGGCTCATACTCTCCGCTTTGGTCTCCCCAATAGCTCGTATTATTAGCCATTACTTCATTGATAAAAACCAGTTGCGGATCGGGAATAATTTCCCCATTATCGTTTTCGAAAGTGACGTTATTGAAATACTGCCAAGTATCACAACCATCACAAGATCTACCGTAACTAATATCAGCAGCCATCTGCGGATAGGTGATACTATCAATAACAGTTACTCCGTCTGGAGCCACCAATAATACCGTTTCACCATCGATATTCAAACTAAAATCTGTGTGGTCTTCGCCTTGTTCGGGGTCTCTATCACACCAAAACACAATATGGCTATTCGGAAGTACCGTTGTAGCTCCAGCATTAGTGTTTGGAATCAACCATTTATTTGGAATTAGGGGGTCATCACTAAGGTAGTAGCCGGCGAGATTGGTTATTCCTCCAGTATTATAAATTTCGATCCAATCATCTCTCTCGAAAAACTGGTCTTGCTGACCGTCTACATTTTCAGAAACGATCTCATTGATGTAGAGATTCTGGCTATTGCTAAATAGCGAGAGAAATAAAAATATAAGAATAAATATTGGTTTCATGGCAGCTAATTTACTTTCAATAACAAATAAACCCTCCGTCGAGAGGGTTTATTTGTTAAAATAATATTAAATACTATTTGATACTCAAACGCAAAGACTTGTTCGAAATGCTTTCTCGAATAACATACATACCGCGCTCTAATTGGGAAACGTTTAACGTTATTGAACTAGCGTTCACACGAGTTTTGAATGCAACTTTTCCCGTAACGTCGTAAATGATAACATCTGAGTTTGGCGTTAAACCATTAAGATTAATCACATCATTCGCAGGATTTGGGTAAAATGTAAAGTCGGAGTTAATGGCTTCCTGCACATTGTTCACGATACAAGCCTCACATGAGGCGAAGCAAATTGTAGGTAGTAAAACATCACTATTGTTGGTCACGAGGTTTCGGTTATAGCCGCCGAATCCGTCATTGACTCCACATTCAAATGGAACCGCTTCCGCTGCTGGCCAGTCGTTACCATTAAGAAATTTATAGGTCACCGATGTGTTTTCTGGAATATTCACAGTGACAGAATAGACTCCATTTCCTTCAGATACCATTGGTGTGCCTGATGGATTGAAGTTGTTGAAACTTCCAGCAACGTGAACGCCTAATGAAGTTACGTCCTCGTTGGTCATATCTACTTTGAAGGTAACTGCAACGGTTGGCACAATGATGCAAGCACCACAAGAGCCATAGCAGACCAAATTAGCGGTAACAGCATCATTTGCCACAGATAGAGAACGATTGTAGCCGCCAAAACCATCGCTTACACCACACTCCATCGGTACGCTTTCCCATATCGTTCCATTGATGAACTTGTAAGACAAAGTTGAATTCGCGTCTACAAATACAACCGCAGAATAAGTGCCGTCGCCATTGGATGCAAGCTGTGTCGCGGTTGGGTTCCAGTCATTAAATGTTCCTGCTACAAATACGCCCTCACTTGCTACATTTTCATTGCTCATATCCACCTGGAATATTACCATCACTGGAATGGATGCCTCACAATTGGTGCAGCCCCCGAAACATACGGGGCCAAAGATTTCGTTTGAATCGCCGATTTCTAATACACGATTAAATTCTCCAAACTCATTTTCAACTCCACAATCTGCTGGTACAATTTCTGAATCTGCCCACTCAGAACCATTAATGAATCTAAACTCAATTGTAGAGTTGGCCGCTACCTCATAAGATAGCTCATAAATGCCACCGCCCACTTCATTCATCACGGTTCCATTAGGATTCCAGCCTTGAAAATTTCCAGCAATATGAATTCCTTGTGGACTGACTGTTTCGTTGCTCATATTTACTTGGAATAATACAGTCACGGTAGAAGGTTCTACGATCGGTCCGCAATCCTCACAACCGCTAAAACAAATTACATCTAAAACAATATCACTTTCACCTACTGTAAAGGATCTTTGAAATCCACCAAAACCGTCACTCACACCACAGGCAGATGGAACGGCTTCTTGAAAGGGCCAGTCATTACCATTTATAAACTTCCATTGAAGTTCTGAATTCGCAGAAACTGCGGCAGTATATTCAAAAATACCGTTACCAGCATCTACCATGGCGGTAGAAGAAGGATTCCAGTCTTGGAAATTACCTGCAATATGAACCCCATTAGAGCTCACTGTCTGCTCGCTCATGTTCACGCGAAACGTGACATTCACTGTTATCGGCTCTACTGCCGGCGGGCATACATTGCAAGTGCCAAAGCAGTAAGGACCATAGATGACATCTGACCCTCCTGTTTCAAGAATGCGGTTGTTTCCGCCAAAGCCATCTGGAAGTCCACAGGAAGAAGGCACTGATTCTTGGAAAGGCCAATCATTACCATTGATAAATTTGAAATTTAAATTTGCAAATTCATCAGCGGTAAATGTGTGGGAATAAATTCCGTTTCCCTCATCTACCATTGGCGTGGATGAAGGGTTCCAATCTTGAAAATTGCCAGCCACATGAACCCCATTCGGAGAAACCGTTTGACCAGTCATATTCACTTTTAGAACAATTTGATTGGTTTGGGCATGAACATTGAAACCAATGAATGCCATAAAAATTCCAGTAAGTAGAAGTTTAAATCTCATATTTGCTTGGTTATTGAAGTCAAATATAAGTAAGTGTATTTTGTACAATTACTATTTTAGTAACTTTTTTATAATATAGCCGTCTCGTTTAGAGATATTTAAAAAGAAAGGGAATCGTTGAAACAGCAGTACTTTAAAAGCATCTTTATAGTTTTGATTTGTTTTCACCAATTGAAAACGATCGCTCAGCCAACATCATCAACCACCGCTACTGAAATTACAGTTAATGGTACCATCCGACAGGAAAGCAATCAGCCCATCTCTAATGTAATCATCATCAATCAAAGAACAAAGACTGGAGCCTTTGGAAAGTCAGATGGGAGTTATGTGGTAAAATGTCTAAAAACGGATACGCTCACGATTACCTCGCTTGGCTATTATTCGAGAAGCATTTGTTTTAAAGATTCCTTGCTCAAGGCAGAGTATAAACCCGCGACATATTTAGAGGAACGCACCCAAACCTTGGCCACCGTCGAAATTTTTGCTCCTAAGGATTTAGAACAGATCCAAGAAGAAATAAAGAGCCTTGGATTTAATGAAGATGACTACATGCTGAGTGGAATCAATGCCGCAGCCAGTCCCATTACGTTCTTGTATCAGCAGTTTAGTAAAAAGGAGGCAAGTAAACGTGAGCTCGCAAGATTGGAAAATGAGGATAAGAAGAGAGCACTCTTAAAAGATTTGTTTCATCATTATGTCGATTATGACATTATCCAACTTGACAATGCACAGTTTGATTCATTCATTGATTTTCTAAATGTATCAGATGATTTTTTGAAGTCAAGTTCGCAATATGATTTCCTCATCTTTGTACGCGATCGATTTAAAGATTTCAAAATTGCCAATCGAAATAAAATCATATTCCAAAATGAGGATTATGACTTTGATAAGGATTAAAGTTTAGCGGCCAGCGCTGTTAAGAGAACTAATACCGATAACCCTGTCAGACCCTAAGTTGCGATCGAAATAATATGCAATAATGTGGTAATCGTTTTCGGTTTCCATAAAGCTTCCCTCGGTGATGCTATAATCTCCTTTGATATTGTAAAGGTTCATTGTTACAAAGCGATAGTTATAATAACCTTGTTTTAAAAGCTTTTTAATCTCATAAGATTGTGTCGCTTTATTATAGTAACATTCGTCTTTAAGACCTGTAAAATCAGTTTCTGCTGTCACCAAGAAGATTTTGTCGCCAGTTCGTTCGGGCATTTGAAGTGAGAAGTGCACATATACATACTCCGCCTCGAGATGAGTATTTTCAGCAAGGTCATTTTTGACAAAGGTTTTTCCATTCAAATCGAAATCGGTTTGATAGGCCCGAGTGCCTTTGGGTAGGTCTGGTCTAAGATATACATTCCAACCATCGGGTTCAAGTACAAGGCTATTCACTTGTATTCCTGCAAATTTGGTACTCTTTACTTCAAAGGCTCGCCATTCATTGAGTCCATCGAAATTATTGATGTCGTTATAATCATAAATGATTTCTCCAGGTTTAATAAAAGTAGGTTTAAGATTAGAAACAGCCGTTTTCCAGTTACCATTTTGGAGAATCACCACGTTTAGATCATTCTGAACCGAAGGCATATAATATCCGGCCGTATTGAATGAAAAATCTACTTCTTGTTTCTTAAATCGCTCTCCAACCATTGAACTATTGACAATGGCAGCATTTATTCCAATCATGTTTTCGTAGATAATCACTCTGTAGGAAAGTGCAATTCCTTTCCAAGGATCATCTCCTTTATAGATCACAACACCATAATTTCCTGATCGAGTAGGCTTGCAAAGTTCATTGGGAAAAATCCATTGATAATGAAGAAACTCAATTTGTGTGTTAAATGAATACTCAACATCGGTAATTTCTGTCCAGGGAAAACCCGTCATATACTCAGAGGAATTTAAAGAAGAAACATTCCAATTGTGGTCACAATGAAAAATAGAGTATCGGTAATCTTCTCGCGTTTCACTGAATAAATCAAAGTGGAATTCAATTCCGTTGGAGCTATTTAATTCAATCATTGGATAACCCGTTGGGTTTTCCTCGGGAAAAGCAAGTGGGGTGCGGATGTTGTTATTATGCACCTTATTCTCAATATGTTGAGATAGGAAGGGCAGATTCAATAGGATATAGAAAAATGTTAACGATAGATGCTTCATAAAATATCTCTTTTCACCATGAATATTCGAAACTGAATCCCCTTTTCACACTAATTTCGCGCCATGAAGTCGTTTGTACACGGTTTATTTACAATTCTTCTTTTTGCTCTAGCCCTTTCGGCTTGTAAAGATGAGAAAAAATCTATTCCAGGTAGAGAATACAAGGGGCTCTTGTTTGGAAAAGAGTATTCCATAGACGTAGTCAGCGATTCAACGGATTACACTTCTCAAATTGATAGCATAATAAGGCTTTTTGAGAAAAATTTTAGTTTGCTTGATAGCTCCAGTGTGATCAGCAAAATCAACGCTCACAAAGAAACCGATCAGTCATTCAAATTTATTGACAGCACGATGCTCTTCGGGATTGTATTCGATATCGTCAGAGATTACAACCGCAATTCACAGCAATTTTTTGACCCTACGATGAATCCTCTAAAAAGGGAATGGTTTAAAATAAAGTTTGCAGGGTTAGAAGGTGAGCCCAATTTGGATAGTTTATATGAGTTTGTCGCTTTTGACGGAGCCAAAATTGATTTGATTGAAATCAATAATGAGAAAAATCAATATACCCATACACTGGTCAGAAAGAAGGATCCACGAGTCGAAATTGATTTTACAAATATTGCTTCAGCTTACGCATGCGATATGATTGGTGATTTTTTTACTGAGAAAGGAATAAGCCAGTTTAGAATTAAATATCAAAAAAGTATTATCTGTAAAGGTATTGGAGTTGATGAGCTCAACATTGTTCCCCTTGGTATAACGGGCGATAGCCTTGACAATAGTATTCGTCTCATTAATGGAGCATTTTCATTAGTGCGCGTTGAGGATAAGGCTCAGTTGGTTGATCCCACTTACGGATATCCTGTAGACAATGAAGTGGTCTATGTAGCAGTGGCGGCAAAGTCACTAAGTGCAGCGGTAGTGTACAGTGAGGTATTTATGATTATGGGGTTTGATCAGTCCTCAAGATGGTACGAGCAAAATGAAGACTCAGGTGTCCATAGTTTTATGTTGATTCAAAGAGGCAAGGAGATCACCTCTGCTTCAACTGTAGGATTTGATGAAATGTTGATTGTTCCCGACAATGCGACAGAAACACCATGAGTGCTCTGATATTAGCCATCGAAAGCAGCTGTGATGAGACCAGCGCTGCAGTGCTGGATGGACTTCATGTCAAGTCGAATATCATCGCATCGCAAAAAGTACATGAAAAATATGGTGGTGTTGTTCCTGAATTGGCCAGCCGAGCGCATCAGCAAAATATTGTACCTGTTGTAGATCAAGCGCTTAAAGAGGCAAATATCACCTTGAGTAATATTGATGTTATCGCCTGTACTGGTGGCCCCGGATTAAATGGTGCTCTTTTGGTAGGAATGTCCTATGCAAAGAGCTTGTCGCTAGCCACCGGAAAACCACTCGTCTTTGTTGATCATATGAAGGCGCATATACTAGCCCATTATCTTCATAGAGGAGAGAATAAGCCACAGATTGAACTTCCCATGTTGTGCTTAACGGTAAGCGGTGGACATACTCAAATTGTGCTTGTGAAAGCACCTTTGGAAATGATGGTTGTGGGAAAAACCATTGATGACGCTGCGGGTGAAGCGTTTGATAAAGCCGGCAAGGTGCTGGGGCTTCCTTATCCGGGTGGCCCGCACATAGACAAACTTTCTAAGATTGGAAATCCCAATGCCTTCAAGTTCTCCATACCAGACACAAAAGGATTTGACTTCAGTTTTAGCGGCTTAAAAACATCTCTTCTTTATTTTTTGAAAGATGAGCTGAATAAAGACGCGGAGTTCATTGCTAAAAACTTAGCTGACATTTGCGCTTCATACCAATACACTATTGTAAAGTATCTTATTAAAAAATTAAAGGAAGCGATTATTGAATATCGACCAGCATCTATTTCAGTGGCTGGAGGTGTGAGCGCAAATAGCGAGTTGCGTTCAGCGATAGAAAATCTATCAAAGGAAAATAACCTACAATGCCTCATTCCGCCGTTTGAGTTTACCACTGACAATGCTGCGATGATAGGAGCCGTTGGATATTTTTCATATTTGTCTAACAATTTCTCTCATTTGTCAGAGATTCCCAATCCTAAAGCGAAGATTTAGTTATTTCCTCTCATTATCAATTGACTTGGTGTAAGAATTAGGTTATTTTAGCAATGCCTTAACTATATCAAAAATGGGATTATTTGCGAACAGCGCGTTTTCGCGCAGTATGATTATTCGTTTATCGGAGGCTTACACCAGTCGCTCTTATCCATTTGCAATGGAGTTGATTGAAGAAAAAGTAATTGCTGGTATCAGGTCTTCTACACAACTTAGATTTGATGGTATTCGCCTCACTTTGGATCAGGTAGTGCATAGAGACCTTGAAATCAAAATTCATGCGAGCCACATCCTTGGTTACGGGCTCACGGCAAGACTTCTTAAGAAAGGGGAGTACGAGACGGAGGCACAGATCATCATCTGTGATAAAAAACTTGAACGTTTACCAAATCTCGAAAAGGAGTTTTTAAGCGAGATTAAAGACTCTTTATTCGCAGCTGTTTAACTGAACTCCTCGTCAGCTTCACTTTCTAGATTGATACTTCTCGTTTAAAGATGTAGATGACACATTTCTTATGAAGTCACACGAGCCATCGGAACGAATGCGCAAAAAAAACCTCTCAGATGAGAGGCTAATTGTTGGCGGTCCAGACGGGTTCCGATAGCTATCGGAACGAACCCGCACAAAAAAACCTCTCGGATGAGAGGCTAATTGTTGGCGGTCCGGACGGGACTCGAACCCGCGACCCCATGCGTGACAGGCATGTATTCTAACCAACTGAACTACCGGACCGTGCTTTAAAAGCGGTTGCAAAAATAGAGTAAAAGTTTGATTTAGCAAGTCTTTTTGAAAAAAAATCGTCAGCTGAGGCTCTTTTTCCGCTTTTGGCTTAAGTACCAATACATTCCAATACCAGCAATAACGAAGCAAACCGCAATTACTTGAGCTTGGGTAGCATTGATGCCGAAGAGATCAAACTTATTGTTTACCCTGATAGATTCGATTAAAAAACGTTCGATTCCATTGAGAATAAGATATAGTGCTGTAATGATACCGGCTGTTTTGATTCGCTTTCTTAAAAACCAAAGAAGAGCAAAGATTCCGATTGCCATGATAGTTTCATACAAGGGCGTGGGCCAAACTGATGGCACTAGATGTGTGCAGTAGCCATCCCAACAGGGTACGTTTGGGTCTGTAATGCGCATTCCAAAGGTATCTGCATTTGGGCCTAAAACTCCATTGACATTATTGGGGTAGTCGTACGACCAAAACCAATCAGGCAGCCAAGAGAGCCACCCTGGTTTGGGCGCTGTGTTAGCAATACCCCAATCGCCATCGCCGCTCACTTGACAACCAATACGTCCAATACCATATCCTAATATCATACCTGGCGTCGCCGAGTCTGTAAGATGCAAAAATGGAATTCCTTTTTTGTAGGCAAAAAACAAAACGCCAGCCGCACCTAAAATAAGTCCGCCATAAACAGTAAGTCCACTTAGAAAACTCTGAAGATTGGGTTCCTTGAAAAAAGCTATGAACTCATCTGGATTTTCAAATAGGTGAAAGAGTTTTGCCCCTGCTATGCCAAATATTGCCGCTATGAATGTTATGGTACCGGTATACTCGAACATGTGAAAATCAACAATTTCCTCTTTGGGTTGTGGCAACTCTCTCTTCTTATAATACCAATATTTCCAACCACCAAAAGCAAGGGCCATCAATATTCCAAGCATCCAATAGCCTTCTGAAGAAAAAATATGTTGCTGAGGAGTTTCCCCAGGTTGAAACAAACGCGCACTATTTAGAAAAAGATAGACGAACTTCCAACCCATGATAAAGCCAAGTAAGGCGTTGGTAAGAATATCTACCCAATCTGGCCCTTTGCCTGTGATGAGTTTGCGTTTTTCTGGTTTTAATAAACCTTCTTCTTCTTTTCTTTTGAGTTCTCTACTCAATGTATAGCTTGCGGCAACAAATGCCAAAGCCACAAAAAAGCCAAAGCTATTGAGCAACTTGGTCCATGGCCAATCAATTCCAAAAAGGTCGAGTAGTGCGTGATATATGGTTGGATACATATTGCAAATCTACAATGAGTCGAGCATTGAATGATAGTCGTATTGCAGATCCTCATGCAATCCTGAGATGAGTTTGCGAATCTTCTCTAGTTGTCGATCATAAATATTCAGTAATACCATGTGCTTCATGGAGTTGAACCCACGTTCTTTCATTTTTTCACAAAAGAAAATAAGTAGCTCCACTTCTGTGGTCTTGATGCCGCTATACTTTGATTTCTTATTTACATTTCTAAGAATTTTTCGGACAGATTTTTTAATTAAATAAGTATTGACATCCAAAATACGAGCGAAATCAACAGCGATTTCTTCTTTCACATCTTCGATGTAGTGCTGTTCATCGTGCGCCTCGAAGAGTAAATAGGAGAGGAGTTCTTTATTTTCTTTTTTGTATTTAGCGATACGCAGGACATGCTCCAGCAATTCCTCCTTCGAAAGACTTTTTAGTTCTTTCTTTATCTGAGCTACACTTGCTGTTTCCATGCTTTGATTCTGTCATTAATAATTTTCAGATGTTCCTGATCATGGTTTACAATCCACTTTAAATGATCTTGAAAAGTGAGTTGCTTGCCTGATCGCTCATGGAGGCAACTGCGCGGAGAAAGCAGTGAGAGATTTTCTTTTATCATATTCAAATGAGCCAAGCGAATCGAAGCAAAATCATCGAGTATTTGTGTGATGTTTTGTAAATCAAATTGAGCTGCATCAGTGTCAGCGTTGGTGCCATTCCAAGGCCTGAGTGTTGGGCGTTCGAGAAAAAAGTCATCCAATCTTCCTATCCAAAGAGATTCCATTGTCAAGAGATGTCCAGCGTGGGTTTGAATGCTCCATTTTTGGTCAGGTCTTTCCAACAAAAGGGACTTTGGAAGATTCTCTAAAGTTTGCCCAAGGGAAGAAGGAAAGGAAATAAGTTGATCTATTTCAATCATTGTTATGAGAAATAAAAAAGCCCTTCCAAAAAAGGAAAGGCTTTCAAAAGTTCATTTATGTTTACCAAGTACCAACGAAATTCTTTTGATACTCCGTCCATTGGTCTTGAGTAAGAATTTCCTTATGCTTATTGGTAGCAAATAGCTTCATGAAAATTTCAAGATCTTTTGCCGTTTTGTAGCCAACGATTGGACTGATGTAAGTACCATCAGCATCGAGGATTACCAGTGTAGGATAAGCAGACACTTGAAGATAGCGGGCAAACTGATGGACTCCATTGCGACCTTGTTTGTTTGGGTCGTAGTCTGGATTCGAAAAAGTCTGTCCTTTGAATGTAAGGGGCTCAGCTGACTCGGCATCGAATTTCACGCAATAATAGTTGGCGTTCATATATTCGATGAATTTCGGGTCTGTAAAAGTGTTTTGAGCCATCATTTTGCACGGACCACACCACTTGGTATACACATCAATCATGATTTTTCGAGGTGTTTTTGCGGCGGCAGCCATTGCTTCTTCAACTGTATACCACTTGATTTCTCCAGCAGGAGCTGATTGTTCGGTTGTGGCCGAAATCATAAAAAAAGACGCGAAGGTCAACGCGAGAACTCCGAGGGTAGCAAGCTTCTTTATATTCATTTTATAAAAGTAAAAATTATTTCACTTCCATCATCAATTTTCTCACCAAAGGTGAAATTAGTATCAAAATAACACCGGCGATGATGGCGTACCAAGCAAAATCAAAATATCCCTCGGTATAAATATTCAACTTTTCTACAGGTGAAGCGCTTTCATCCGGCGAAATGCTAGCACCAAAAAGTCCTGCGACATACTGACCGTATGCGCTGGCCAAAAACCACATTCCCATCATAAAACCCTGAAGGCGATCAGGAGCAAGTTTAGTCATTGCCGAAAGCCCAATAGGCGAGAGGCAAAGTTCTCCAAGGGTCACAGCAAAGTAAGCAGTCGTAAATACATCAAGAGATGAAACTCCGTTAGCATCGGCAAAGAATCTTCCTGAGAAGAATATCAAAAAGCCTAACCCTAAGAAAATAAAGCCAACACCAAATTTCACAACTGTGTTGGGCTCCATTTTGCGTCTTGCCATTTTTACCCAAATTGTTCCAACGATTGCGGCAAAAGCAATTACAAAGAGGGAATTTGCTGCATTGTTAACTCCATTTGGGTCAAGTTCAATGATTCCGAGAAGTTTATTATTGAGGTGATCGGCTGCAAACAGGCTCAATGAACCTCCTGCTTGTTCGAAAATGGCCCAAAAAACAATGGAGAAGAAAATGAAGAATAATGCTGCGAACAATTTCTTGTTTTCTGCGGCGGTATTTTTTGTCATTTCATATCCTAAGTACAAAAGGCTGAAAGGACCTATGAAGTACATAAAGTAATCAGTATACTTCGTGTTGGCCACCATCACCATGATGATGGGAATGCAAATGAGTCCACCAGCGTATACAGCATAGTCCAACCATTTTTTATTCGTAATTCCTTTTGTCTCGAAAGGAGAAAGACCAATAGGACCCATCGACTTTTGTGTGTAAACGAAGGTTATAAGACTTATGGTCATTACAACTGCGGCTAAACCGAAAGCAACATTCCAACGAAGACCTTCACCAATTATGCTTCCAAATAATTCTCCCTTGCCTATAGCTATACAGCAATAACCGCCTAGGAGTGCCCCTATATTGATACCAGCGTAAAATAATGAGAAACCATCATCCCTTCTGGCATCGCCAGTTTTGTACAGTTGACCAACCATACTTGAAATGTTGGGTTTAAAAAAGCCCGTTCCAATGATGTTGAAGGAAATTCCAAGAAAGAAAAAATCTTTTGGATTGATTGCGAGAATGACGCTACCTGTGATCATCAATAGTCCACCCCAGAAGAGAGACTTTCTAAATCCAAGAATTTTATCTGCGAATAAACCTCCGATAAACGTGAATGCATACACCCAAGCCTGTGTTGCTCCATATTGAAGATTGGCCGCTTTATTATCCATGAAAAGCTCATTCACCATAAAGAAGGTGAGCATGCCTCGCATTCCATAGAAGCTGAAGCGTTCCCACATTTCAGAAAAGAACAAATACCAAAGTTGCTTGGGATATTTACCCGAGAAGTTTTGGATTTTATCCAATTCGGTATTGATTGGAGCAGGGTCTTGACCTAACAAGTCTGCATCGAGAGATTGAGACATAATTGAAGTTTATTTTTTTACGAAACGCCTTTTTCGATTGGATTATAGCATTAGAATGCACAAATCGAATTTAAAACACTCCTTTTTCTCGCATGATTTTATTCAGCCAACGAAGTTGCACAAAAAGCAACACAGCGGCCACCATAACCAATGCGAAGTTCATAAAGAAAAATCCTCCTTTGTCTTCAGTGGCTTCGAAGTTGCTAGATAAAATTCCAGCAAGTTTATTGCCTAGACTTGTTGAAAGGAAAAATCCACCCATCATCAAAGCTGTTAATCGAGGAGGAGAAAGTTTTGAAACCAATGATAGCCCCATTGGCGAGAGACATAATTCACCAATAGTAATTACGCCATAGGTTGCAAACAACCATAAAGTGCTTGCTTTATCGGTGGCGATGTCGGTTGAGCGAACGGCGAGAACCATCACGAGAGCACTAAGCGCAGTGATAACAAGTCCAATGGCAATCTTTGCCGGCGTTGAAGGTTCTTTCTTTCTTCTCGCGAGCCATCCAAAGACACCCACTACAATTGGAGTAAGAAGAATTACCCAAAATGGATTGATACTTTGATAGAGCTCTGTACTTGCAAGAAGAAGGCTGCTTCCTTGGGCAGGTCTTTCATTTGCAGGAAGATTATGAAAGTACTTTTTTGAAGATTCAATGAGGCTTATTTCATCAGTTAAAGCCTTAAATTCAGGTGATTTATCTCCGAAAGTTTTTTTCAAATTCACCAATGAATCTAGGTGAGCATTGTACTTCGCTTCATCCATGTCAATCCAATCTCCATACGTCACCACTTGTGCCATTCCTACTTTATCGGCCGAGGCTCCTACAGATTGCGGTAATTCTCTGTGGGTATATTCTTCTGCCCAAACAGTTAATGCATCGCCATTTTGGTGGAAGATTGCCCAGAATATAACAATGCAAGCAAAAACGGAGAGCAACGCAGCAATAGGACGTCGGTCTTCTGTATCTGCTTTAACCATCATGTATATGAAGAAAAGAATGACAGGAATACATCCAAAAATAAATGCATCATTGCTGTCTGTTCCAAAGAAATTACCTCCTGTATTATCAGCACCAGTTACACCTTTCAAGAAATATCCAATCACACCGAAAATGAGCATTGGTAAAATAGTGGATGCTAAAATCACCCAAGTAGGCAAATCCCCAGCCTTAGCTGGTTTTAAAATATCGGCTTCTTTTACATGCTTGGTTCCACTCGCAAATACAATAAGTCCGATTATCATCCCTACTCCGGCTGCTGCAAAGGCGTAGCCCCAGCCGTAGTTATTACGCATATAAGCGGCCACGAAGTTGCAAATAAATGCACCAATATTTATCCCCATGTAAAATATATTGTATCCGCTATCTTTATTCGCCTTGTAGCGCTCGTCATTATATAGATTACCTACAAGTGTAGATATGTTTGGTTTGAAAAAACCATTTCCTAGAATAATCAACAATAGGCTAATATAAAAGGCTGTTTCGTTATGAATAGAAAGACCCAAATAGCCCGCAGCCATTAAAGATCCACCTAAAAAAATTGAACGTCTGTATCCCAAAAGACGATCTGCTAAGAGACCACCAATAAATGGAGTCAAATAAACGAGGCCTATATAGGTCCCGTAAACGTCAGATTTTTTTTGACCTGAGAATCCCATTCCACCGCTTTCCCATCCATCTAACATATAGAGTGAGAAAATACCGAGCATGAGATAATATCCAAATCGTTCCCACATTTCTGTGAAGAACAAAACGTACAACCCTTTTGGGTGTTTTGAACTAGATGAAGATTGACCTGTCATAGATTCTTTTGGTTATATAGGTTTCCGCCAAATGTAATAAAAAAGCCCTCTGAGAAAGAGGGCTTTTCTTTAAGGCTTATAAATTGGTTTTCAGGAAATTTGTCATCTTGTTGTATAGATGCACCCTTGTATTTCCTCCATAAATACCATGATTCTTGTTTGGATATACAAATTGCTCAAATTGCTTATTCGCTTTGACCAAGGCACTTATCATATCCATCGTATTCTGAAAATGTACATTATCATCCGCACTTCCATGAATTAATAAGTAATCTCCTTTGAGCGCCTGCACAAAATTGATCGGAGAGTTGTTTTCATATCCGCCACTATTTTCTTGTGGTGTGCGCATGAATCGCTCGGTATAAATGCTATCATAATACTTCCAGTTAGTAACAGGTGCCACGGCTATCCCCGTGCTGTAATAATCGGCTCCCTTCGTCATACAAAGTGAACTCATATAGCCGCCATAACTCCAGCCCTGAATTCCAATGCGAGCAGCATCAACATAAGGCTGACTTTGAAGATATTTTGCTAAATCAATAAAATCATTGGTTTCTGCTTTCCCTAAATTCATATAGGTGGCATGCTTGAATTTTCTACCGCGATATTGAGTGCCTCTTGGGTCACAACTCACAACAATATATCCTTCTTGACATAGCATTTGATGCCACATATAATTTCTTCCCTCCCATTGATCCATCACCGTGTTGTGACCGGGGCCGCCATAAATTGCCACAAGAACAGGATATTTCTTCGAAGCATCAAAGTTCTTTGGCTTCATTATCCAACAATTCAAATCAATGCCTTCACTATTTTTAAATTGAAAAAACTCCTTCTTCGTCAAATTATACTTCGCTAGCTTTTCCGAAAGTGCTTTGTTGTCTACTAACACCCTAATTTGCTTACCAGTAGCGTCGTGTAATGTAAATTGAGTAGGCGAGTTAGCATCGCTATGTTGCATGATATAATACTTGAAGCCTTTTGAAAACTCTGCTCCGTTTACTCCCTTCTTTGTGCTTATCTTTTTTGGACTGGATTTTTTCTTTTTATAATCAAAAGAATAAACTTGCTTATCCATCGCACCGTTGGTGCTTGCACTGTAATAAATGACACTGGATGTTTTGTCCATTCCATAAAAATCAACTACATCCCATTCACCTTTGGTAAGTTGTGTGATTACTTTTCCTGTAAGATCAAAAAGATAAAGATGGTTGTATTCATCACGCTCACTATTCCAAATAAAACCGCTACCATCTTTCAAAAATGTAAGAGCATCATTTACGTCGATGTAGGTTTCGGCCTTTTCACTAAAGATCACTGTGCTTTCAATTTCAAAGGGTTGCACCTTGGTCATATCACTAAGCAGAAATTCCAAGTGGTTTTGATGGCGATTGAGTCGCATCACCAAAAGTTGATGCGAACCTGTACCCCAAGTGATTCGAGGAAAATAAATATCCGTCTCCGTTCCCGTATTCACGCGTTGGTTCATTTCTGTCATCACATTAAATACCCAAATGCTCACAGTGCTATTGCGCTCGCCGGCTTTCGGATACTTGAATGTGTAGCGGTCGGGATATAGCCCGCCATACATGTCCATCCCAAATTCGCGAACGTTCTTTTCATCAAACTTATAATATGCAATATGGCTTCCGTTGGGGCTCCAATAAAAGCCACGATCAAATCCAAACTCTTCCTCATACACCCAGTCGGTGGCACCGTTGATTATTTCATTCCATTTTCCGTCTTTGGTAATCTCATGCTCCTCACGCGTTCTTAGATCGGTGTAAAAAATATTATTATCTCTTACAAAAGCCACTTTGGTTCCATCTGGCGAAATACTAGCTAATCGCTGCTTTCCTTTCTTTTGATCGGAGATTGGAATTGTTTTTCCAGTGGTCAAATCATGGATGAAAAAATGAGCAGAAAAGCTGTGACGATAAATTTGCTCTGTTTCTGTTTGAATCAAGATTTTAGTCTCATCATTGCTAAACTCATAGCCGTCGAAAGACTTATCGGTGTTGCCGAAAATGCTTTTGGCTGATGCAATAGTGGCGACTTTTTCACCGGTTGCGTAACTATATTTTATGATGCTGGTGCCTTGAGCATCGCTGTCTTCTTGAGCAGTGTAATGGATTCCATCATTCATAGAATTCAGTCCGTAAACAGCATCAGCACCAAATTCCGGACTGCCCCAGATCAATTCATTGGTAAGATTGTTTTGTGATAAAAGGACGCCACATTGAAATAAGAGCGCCAGCGTTAGCCACTTTTTCATATTCTAATTTAGATTTGGACGAATGTAATAGCAATTGCAATAAGGTTCAAAACTATTACTTAAACGGTGTTAGTATTTTTAACGTGCTTTTGGATTTTCAAACATAATGCCTACTTTATTTAGCAACATGACTAGCTACGCATCCATCGATCATAATGACATCCAATATTTTTCCGATTTAATAGGTGATATCTATGTAACCGCAGATATGGAAGTTCGCAAAGTCTACGGCCACGACGAAACGGAGGATCTCGTTTTTGCTCCTGAAGTAGTTTTAAAACCGAGCAATACCCAAGAGGTAGCATCCATCATGAAGTATTGCAATGAGAAAAAAATCCCTGTGACTCCAATTGGTGCTCGAACAGGGTTGAGCGGAGGAGCCTTGAGTCTCATGGGAGGCGTAGGATTATCAATGGAACGTTTCAATAAAATTCTATTGATTGATGAGGAAAATCTACAAGTGCATGTAGAGCCCGGAGTAATCACACAAGTGCTTCAAGAGGAAGTACAAAAATTAGGACTCTATTATCCACCAGATCCGAGCAGCAGAGGCAGTTGTTTTATCGGAGGTAATTTGGCGGAAAATGCTGGCGGACCGCATGCCGTGAAATATGGTGTCACAAAAGACTTTGTGTTAAACCTAGAAGTAGTAACCGCGACTGGTGAAATTATAAATACAGGAGCGAATACTTTAAAAAATAGCACTGGTTATAATCTTACGCAGCTTATGGTGGGGAGCGAAGGCACCTTGGGCATCATTACAAAAGCTGTACTGAAACTGATTCCCAAGCCATCGATGGATATGCTGATGTTGGTTCCATTCGAATCCGCGGAGAAAGCGTGCGAAGCCGTGGCAGCCATTTTTAGAGCTGGCATTGTTCCTAGTGCACTTGAATTTATGGAGCGTGATGCTATTGACTGGACACTTCGTTTTGTTTCCGATGTACAGCTACCTGTTGAGGCCAACGTTCAAGCACATCTTCTCATCGAGGTAGATGGCAATCACATGGATGCGATGATGGCAGATTGCGAGAAAATTTCTCAAGTGGTTTCAGAGTTTGGTGCTGGAGAAATTCTATTTGCTGATGATGAAACACAAAAGAATCAGCTGTGGAAATTGCGCAGAAGAGTAGGAGAGGCTGTAAAATCAAATAGCGTTTACAAAGAGGAAGATACTGTTGT
Source organism: Flavobacteriales bacterium (assembly GCA_046309775.1). Classification (GTDB taxonomy): domain Bacteria; phylum Bacteroidota; class Bacteroidia; order Flavobacteriales_D; family Sanyastnellaceae; genus JAIXWP01. The sequence goes on along the minus strand of JBKCOM010000176.1, from coordinate 610 downwards.
TCCCAGATACGCTTTACCCGTTTTACTCAAAGGAGTAAAAGAAATCGGTGCAAAATATGGCTTCAAATCCGTGTGTTATGGACATGCGGGCGATGGTAATTTGCATGTCAATATCATTAAGGGTGATCTGACAGAAGAACAATGGAACCATACCTTAAGAGATGCGATTGAAGAGATTTTTAGTTTGTGTGTAAAATTGAAAGGAACACTCAGTGGCGAACATGGTATCGGTTACGTTCAGAAAGAGTATATGGATTTGGTATTTAACACAACAGAACTCGCTCTGATGAAGGGAATCAAAGAAGTGTTTGACCCAAATTCAATCCTAAATCCAGGAAAAATTTTCCCATCCGAGAAAAAAAACAAGATTTTTAACGAGGCAAAAATGCTTTAAATCAACACTTCTAACTTATTGATGTCAAAAATCGTTAATTAAAAGTTAGGGAATTTGTTGTATTGAGGAAATCCGTATATATTTGCTCTGTATTTAGGTAGTGTACCTTAATACACATAAAGAGTTAGTTGAGTTGAGCCGTCCTGGCTCAAAACAATTACGATAGTTTTTAGTTTTTCAGTTTAAGCCATTAAGTCCCGCCAACGAGGTGGGACT
>JBKCOM010000175.1:0-17924 GCA_046309775.1 Flavobacteriales bacterium | reverse complement strand
CGGTAGCAGTAGCAGAAGCTGTTGGGTTACCTTGAGCGAAAGAAGAAACTGAAACAACGATTGCAGCAGTGAAAACTAAAAACTTTTTCATGGTTTTAATGATTTAATTTGTTATTTAAAAATTTGTTTATTGAGTTGCTCACATATAGCCAATGCCTGTGCCAACTCATGCCACAATTCATTAAAACACCCGCCAATCAAGGGTTTCAGGAAATGAAGGGTTTTGTGCCAGATGGAAGTTTGTCCCCGCGTGGGACGGGAAGTCCCGGGATGAGAACGAGAACGAGAACAAGAACGAGAGAGGGATTGGAATTTGGAATTTGGAGTTTGGAATTTTGAATTCAGAATGGGCTGCGCCCGCGTTAGGGATTGAAGCGGAAATCCTTTTTTGAGCGAAGCGAGAAAAAGATTGTAGCGGAAAGCCCGCCCCGCGTATGCGGGGAACGCCCAAAAAAGATTGAAAGATTGGGAGATTGGGAGATTGGAAATTGGAGATTGGAAATTGGAAATTGGAAATTGGAGATTGGAAATTGGAAATTGGAAATTGGATTTTGGATTTTGGAGGGCCGATAGCAATCGGGAGGGAGATTGAGAGTCTGTTCTTCCCAAATTCCTTGTTCTTCTCTCCCTTGTTCCTGCCGTGCCCCTTTGGGGTTCTTCTCTCCCTTGTTCCTTGTTCTTAAAAAAAAAGCCCCGACACTCTCGGGGCTTTTTTCTTCCAAATTCTAAACTCCAATATCCAATTTCAATGAGGTTATGCTATTTCAATGCGCTTCACGACTTCGGCTTGTGCTTCTTGCTTTTTTGGAAGCGCAAGCGTCAAGATACCATTGGTGTATTGCGCTGAAATGTTGTTGGAATCAATCACATCGCTCAATTCAAAACGACGCTTGAAACTGTGCTGTCTCCACTCACGACGAGTGAATTTTGTGCCCTCCTCTGTCTGTTCTTCTTTCTTCTCAGCAGAAATCACAAGGGTGTTTTTTTCAAGAGAAATATTAAAATCCTCTTTGTTCCAACCCGGCACCATCAACTCAATATGAAACTGATCTTTCGATTCTTTGATATTCGCCGACGGCGTAGCAACGACGTCCGAACGAAAACCTACGTTGAACAAATCTTTTACAAAAGCATCATCAAAAAATGACTGGCGAAGAGCTGGACGGCTGAGGTTTGAATGTTTTGTGTGATACATAACTTTAAAAATTTTATTGTTTGTCCCTCGCTTGTCAACGAAAATACCAAACTCAAAACCCCGACAAAAAGTCCACTTTTCAAAAACCCAACTGCCTTTTTGTCTACCTTATCCCTGCTTCCTACTCCTACTCCCTACTCCCAATTATCCTATTATCCTATTATCTTATTACCTTATTACCCTATTATCTTATTACCCTATTACCTTATTACCTTATTACCCTATTATCTTATTATCTTATTATCTTCTTACCTCTCTCCCTCTCACGACATCGCTAACTTCAGACGCCATAAATGGCGTCTCTACTGGGCTTTATCCCCACTATCAAACTCTCATACTAGCATATTATCATACTAGCATACTAGCCTATTAGCCTACTAGCATACTATCTTTGCCTCCTATGTCAGCATTGACCTTTGAATTGCAACACACCGACCCCAAATCGAATGCGCGGGCGGGTAAAATCACCACCGATCACGGGGTAATCGAAACGCCGATCTTCATGCCCGTAGGCACCGCTGGAACGGTGAAGGGCATTACTCAACAAGATTTAAAAAATGATGTAAAGGCTGAAATCATCCTTGGCAATACCTACCATTTGTATTTGCGTCCTGGAATGGACACGCTCTATAAGGCCGGTGGTCTGCACCAATTCAATGGTTGGGACCGCCCCATTCTCACCGATAGCGGCGGATATCAAGTGTATAGCCTTTCTGAAAATCGAAAAATCAAAGAAGAAGGTGTGACTTTCAAATCACACATCGACGGGAGCAAACATGTGTTTACCCCAGAAAATGTGATGGATATTCAACGTACCATTGGCGCGGATATCATTATGGCTTTCGATGAATGTCCGCCCTATCCTTGTGATTTTGAATATGCAAAAAACTCTTTGGGTATTACGCATCGTTGGCTCGATCGCTGTTTCAAAAGACTTGATGAAACTACGCCACACTATGGCCACGATCAGAATTTATTTCCAATCGTGCAAGGAAGTTGTTATGCTGATTTGCGCAAAGAAAGCGCCGAATATATCGCTGCAAAAGGCGCTACAGGCAATGCTATCGGAGGTTTGAGTGTGGGTGAACCTCATGAAGTGATGTATGAAATGACCGACTTGGTGTGTTCTATTTTACCAAAAGAAAAACCCAGATACCTTATGGGCGTAGGCACTCCTGCGAATTTGCTAGAGTGCATTGCTTTGGGAGTAGATATGTTTGACTGCGTGATGCCCACGCGAAATGCGCGAAACGGCCAACTATTCACTTGGCAAGGCACCATGAATATGCGCAATAAAAAATGGGAAAATGATTTTTCTCCGCTTGATGAAGAGGGCGACAGCTTCGTGGATTCCTTTTATACCAAGGCGTACGTGCGCCATCTTTTCGCGGCGGAAGAACTTTTGGGCTTACAAATCGCCACCATTCACAATCTCAATTTTTATTTAAGATTGGTAAAAAAAGCGAGAGAAAAGATAATTGAAGGTACATTCGCGCAATGGAAAAATGAAGTAGTTCCACGCCTTTCTCAACGCCGGTGATCAAGAAACTCGATATATATATTATCAAAAAATTCTTAGGTACATTCTTCTTTATGATATGTGCCTTCGTAATCATTTTGGTGGTATTTGATATCAGTGAAAATATTGACGACTTCGTAAAATCGAAAGCGCCATTTTGGAGAATTGTGGTGGAATATTATTTCAACATGTGCCTCTATTTTGGCAATCTTCTCAGCTCATTCATCATCTTTCTCACCATCATTTGGTTTACGAGCAAGCTCGCTCAAAAGAGTGAAATCGTGGCTATTCTCAGCGGAGGTGTAAGCTATCGTCGTCTGCTTCGTCCCTATTTTCTAGCGGCGTCTTTATTAGTAGCTAACTCTTTATTGTTGGGTCATTTCATCGTTCCATATTCACAAAGCAAGAAGCTTGATTTTGAATTGGAATTTTTAAAAGAAGCAATCATTATTGATGATAAAAATCTCCATCGCGAAATCGAGCCCGGCGTGATTGCTCATTTCTATCAATTCGTTCCAGCCAATAAAGGCGGCTCGCAATTCTCTTTGGAAAATTGGAAAGAAGGAAGGCTCACATTTAAGTTGATTGCCGCGGGGGCAAGCTATAATGAAGAAAAAAACAGGTGGACCATCACCAATGCACAGGTTCGCAAGTGGGACGAAAAAGGTCGTGAAACGGTTTATTTCAAACAGATGATCGATACCATATTGCCAATGGATATGAATACATTTGGCTTGAGACCTGAGGTGATTGGTACCATGAACTGGCCAGAACTGAATGCCTTCATAGAGCGTCAAAAGCAGGCAGGAAGTGGGAAAGTACCACAATTTGAAATTGAAAAATACAATCGCACTGCGAGCGCTTTCAGTATATTTATTTTGACATTGATTGGAGTATCGATTGCTTCGCGCAAATCACGCGGAGGTGTTGGACTTCATTTGTTCACAGCGATAGTAATCGGATTCATATTCATTTTCATCTCTCGCTTTGCCGCTGTGAGTGCGATGACGGCTGGATTGCCCGCTGCACTTGCTGTGTGGGTGCCTAATGCTATTTTTCTATTGCTGGGAATTTTCCTATATACACGGGCACAGAAGTAGAAAGTTGCATTTTTTCTCGTACCGAATGAGCGTTCGGTTCATCTTCAAAAAAAGCGAATACAGCGCTACCAGAACCACTCATGGAAGCATAGATGGCTCCCATTTCTTGAAAGGCCTTTTTAATTTCCAAAATACGCGGAAACATCGTTCCAACGGGAGCTTCAAAATCATTGGTAACCAATGATTGCCATTGTGCCATGGGCCACTTATTGATTTGATGAAGGTCAACAGCGGCGGCCTTTGGTATAATCATACTATAAGCCTTTGGCGTGCTCACATGAATGCCTGGGTGAACGATGGCAATGTAAAGCGATGGAAAATCAATGTTCATCACCTCCATCACTTCTCCCCTACCAGAAACAAATGCGGGGGAATTGTCTATGAAAAATGGACAATCGCTTCCCAATTGAGCAGCGTATCTTTTCAATACATCATTTTCAATTTTCAATTCAAAAACCTCATTGAGGCCTTTGAGCATAAACGCTCCATTGGCGCTGCCTCCGCCAAGTCCGGCGCCTGTTGGCAATCGCTTCCACAATTTCACTTTCACACCACCGATACCAAAATCCTTTTGCAAAAGACGATATGCCTTTACCACAATATTATCTTCCACATCTCCATCGATAGGTGTACCGATCACTTCCAATTGAATATCACTCTCCTCGCTGATGAGCACTTCCAAGACGTCGCACCACGGCACAGGAAGAAAGAGACTTTCAATATTATGAAAGCCATCTTCGCGCTTGGAAGTGACAAAGAGACCGAGATTGATTTTACAATTTGGAAAAAGAATCATGACTCCCAGTATCCAAAATTCTTGAGACGATTCACATCATTGCGCCAGTTTTCGTCCACTTTGATAAACATTTGGAGGAAAACTTTTTTACCGATGAATGACTCCATGTCTTTTCTCGCTTGCGTTCCCACGCGCTTGAGGCTGCTGCCTTGGTGACCGATGAGGATGCGCTTTTGCGATTCGCGTTCGGTCATAATCAGTGCGCGAATGCGGGCGATTTCTGGTTCATCGATATATTCTTCGATCATCACCTCGCACGAATATGGGATTTCGCGTTCGTAGTTCATGAATATTTTTTCACGCACTATTTCGGCGCAGAAGAAGCGCTGCGTGCGATCGCTGAGTTCGTCTTTGGGGAAGTAAGGCGGCGACTCGGGCAGCATATCGATGATCTCGGTGAGCAATTCTTTCACATAGATTTTTTCGAGTGCTGACACGGGGAATATGCGTGCCTTCGGGAGCAGTTCTTTATAAATGTCAAACGCCTTATTCGACCCTTCGTTTCCGACCACATCAAATTTATTGAGCACTACAAAAACGGGTATATCTGTTTTTTGAATGCGCTCGAGCGTGCCGGTGTGAAGGAGATTTTTGTCAGAAGCGTCGATGACGAGTAGAATGAGATCGGCGTCCACGAGGGCATTTCCGATGGTTTTCATCATTCCCTCGTGCAGTTTGTATTTTGGGTCGAGCACGCCGGGCGTGTCGCTGTATACGATTTGATAGTCATCGCCATTGAGGATACCCATGATGCGGTGGCGGGTGGTTTGTGCCTTTGGGGTGACGATGCTGAGTTTTTCTCCCAGCAGTGCATTCATCAGGGTTGACTTGCCCGCATTGGGGTTTCCGATGATGTTTACGAAGCCTGCTCTATGATTTTTCTCCAAAATTTTGGGGTTAATGTTGTATTGTACAAAATTAGTGTATATTTGCACCCCCCAAACGAAAGGGGGCAATTATTTGAGATTGCGGGGTGGAGCAGTTGGTAGCTCGTCGGGCTCATAACCCGAAGGCCACAGGTTCGAGTCCTGTCCCCGCTACAAAAGAAAAAAGCGAAGCAAATGCTTCGCTTTTTTTATTGCTCAATATTGAATGATTTATGTGACCTCGAAGGGAATCGAACCCCTACCTAGAGAACCGGAATCTCTCGTTCTATCCATTAAACTACGAGGCCAAAAGGTGGCGCGAAGTTATACATGAAAAGCATATAATATTCACAAATATTCCATTCCATAAACATGAATAGGTTATTTGAAAAATCATGTTCTACTTTGCGGGGTAATTGCGAGAAGGATGAAGAATATTCAAGAAATTTTAAAGGCTTCTTTCGGGTACGATAGCTTTCGTCCCCTACAAAAGGAGATTGTGGAAACGATTCTGAGCGGTCGAGACACGTTTGTATTAATGCCCACGGGTGGCGGCAAAAGTCTTTGCTATCAAATACCCGCCCTGGCACTTCCGGGTGTTACCATTGTCATTTCACCACTCATCTCATTGATGAAAGACCAAGTGGATGCATTGAAAACGCATGGCATCGAAGCGGAATTTTTAAATAGTTCGCTGTCGTCAGCAGACACGGATCGCATCGTAAAAAAGTGTACTTCAGGTGAAGTGAAAATCCTATATGTCTCTCCAGAAAAGGCATTGGCATCGGCCAATTTTTTACTCCGCTCCTTGCCGATCAGTTTGATTGCGATTGATGAGGCGCACTGCATCAGTGCATGGGGTCACGATTTCCGTCCGGAATACAAAGAGCTGCATCAATTGCGCGCTTCGCATCCGAATGCCACGATGATGGCACTGACGGCCACCGCTGATCGCCTCACTCAAAAAGATATTCTTGAATCCCTCGGCCTGCGAGAACCAGAAGTTTTTATCTCTTCTTTCGATCGCCCAAACATTTCTCTTTCGGTGAAATTTGGGATGAAGGCAAAAGATAAACTGGCTGATATCGTTCAGATTTTGAAACGATACGAAGCTGAAAGCGGCATCATTTATTGTACTTCAAAAAAGAACACTGAAGCATTAGCTGGAGAATTGCAACACCTAGGTTTCAAGGCTGCATTTTACCATGCAGGTATGAGCAGTGAGGATCGCAATCGCGTGCAAGAACAGTTTATCAACGATGATATTCAAGTGGTATGCGCCACGATAGCCTTCGGAATGGGCATCGACAAGAGCAATGTGCGATTTGTGTTGCATTATAATTTGCCCAAAACAATTGAAAATTATTATCAAGAAATAGGTCGAGGCGGTCGCGACGGCGGTTCATGTGAAACCCGCTTGTACTATTCGCTCGGTGACGTGATACTCTTGAGAGAGTTTGCTATGAGCAGTGGTGCTCCCGGAGTGAATCTGGAGAAGTTGACGCGCATGCAAGAATATGCGGAATCAAGAATTTGTAGGAGAAAAATTCTTCTCAATTACTTCAGCGAAAACCTCCGTGAAAACTGCGGCAATTGCGACGTTTGTAAAAATCCTCCCGTTCACTTTGATGGCACACAAATGGCGCAAATGGCTATATCAGCCGTCTTACGCGCCGCGCAAATAGAGCAGCTCATGACGGTTACGCAATTGATTAACTGCCTACGTGGAAGTCATAATGCGGAAGTGGTAGAAAAGAAACTCAATACCATCAAGACCTATGGCGTTGGAAAGTCCACGTCTTATGCAGATTGGAATCATTACGTGATGCAAATGATACAATTGGGCGCGTTGGAAATTCTTTATGAAAAAGGAAATACGTTGCAAGTCACTGCATTCGGACAGATGATTGTGAAAGGGCAATTCACGCTGGATTTGATAAAACAAGAGGTGGAAGTGGCTGCGAAAGAGACCAAGGAAAAACGCAAATCCATATCAAAATTCATCGATGAGAAAAGTGATTTATTTGAAACACTGAGAAGATATCGCAAAGTATTGGCAGACCTTGAAAATGTGCCCCCATATATTATTTTCAACGATGTGACCTTGCATGAGATGGTTGAAAAATTGCCATTGACTAGAGACGAAATGCTAGAAATAAGCGGAATGAGTGAGGGGAAGTATGAAAAATACGGCAATGAATTTTTGGATCTACTCGTGAAATCTGCACCTCCAGTTTACAAGACAAGAGTACCTGTGGATCAAGCTCTCTCCAATGACAATCTCGCACGCTACATGGAAGAACTTCAAAAGGCCGGTGCTTCTGTAAATGCGACTTTGATTTCAAAATTATTATTGGGAAGCACTGACGAAAAGCTCAGTGAATTGCGTGATAAAGTCAGTTTTTATGGAATTATAAAAGATAGTTTCAAGCCGAAAGAATTATTTGACAAAATAAAGCCTTACGTCGAGCCTGTGAAAAAACAAATCGATGAGGAAAAAGAAAGAAAGTTGATTGAAGCTTCGAATAAAGTCTTGAACTATTACAGCAAAGAATCGTTGAGGCTTAGCGATTTGGAAGAATTCAAGGCCAAGGCAGAAAAAATCTTTGAGTCTGAACCTGTGATTGCAGGTCAAGAAGAAAGAGAAAAGGAGTTTCAAAGAAGTGGTAAAAGATGGGCCGATGGTGAAGCTAAATTGCTGCATGACATGGTACAATTGACCAATAACATGAGCGACCTTCAAGCGGTGTTGCAACGCAGCGAGCGCAGCATTCGTTTTGCTTTATTGTCCATTACTAAAGAAGGTTAACAGGATTGTTGGGAATTCAAGATTTTATCTATCTTGCACCATAGTTAACCTCAGCAACGGATGGCATTAAATTCATTTTTTTCATGGGTAATAAAAAAGCGCATTCACCAGATTGAGCTTTTTATGAAGTATCCTGTGGAGGTACAAAATGAATTATTCCAGAAGCTCGTTGATGAAGCGGCGCTAACGCGCTTCGGCCTTGAGCATAGGTTTTCAGACATCAAGAGTTTGAAGGACTTTAAGAATAGAGTACCTATCCGCAACTACGAGCAATTCAAGCCATATATCGATCTGTTGCGCGAAGGTGAGCAGAATGTGGTGTGGCCGAGCAAATTGAAGTGGTTTGCTAAATCATCAGGCACGACAGATGCGCGTAGCAAGTTCATCCCTGTTTCGAAGGAGGCTTTAGAAGAATGTCATTATAAGGGTGGCAAAGATCTATTAGCACTTTATTACTCTCAAAAACCTAATGCGAAGATTTATGATGGAAAGTCGCTCGTGATGGGCGGTTCGTCAAAGATCAACTCATTCAATGAAGAAGGATATACGGGAGATTTGTCTGCCATCATCATTCGCAATTTGCCTATTTGGGTAGAACTGAAGCGCACACCATCGCGCGATATTGCATTGATGGATAATTGGGAAGAAAAAATTGAAGCGATGGCGAAAGCCACGATGGATGAGGACGTGAGCAATATCGCTGGAGTGCCAAGTTGGACGCTCGTTCTATTGAAACGTATTTTGGAAATAAAAGGCACTGACAATATCAAAGACGTGTGGCCGAACCTCGAACTGTTCATGCACGGCGGAGTCAGTTTTAAACCCTATAAAGCGCAGTTTGAAAAAATCATTCGCGGTGGGGAGATGCATTATATCGATACCTACAATGCCAGCGAAGGATTCTTTGGTATTCAAGATCGATTGGATGCCGATGATCTCTTGTTGATGCTGGATTATGGAATCTTCTATGAGTTCATGCCCATGAGTGAATATGGAAGTAAGAATCCACGCACCGTAGGTTTGAATGAAGTAGAGATTGGAGAAAACTATGCTCTAATCATTTCGACTAATGGCGGACTTTGGCGTTATCTCGTTGGCGATACTGTGAAATTTACTTCCAAGTATCCTTTCCGCGTGCAGGTAAGCGGACGCACCAAGCATTACATCAATGCATTTGGAGAGGAGTTGATGGTTGAAAATTCCGACTTTGCAATAACGACCGCAGCTCAAAAAACTGGGGCACTCGTTTTAGATTATACTGCTGCTCCCATTTATATGGGAGATGACGCAAGAGGTGCTCATGAATGGGCAATAGAATTCGAACAAGAGCCTTATTGCATCGATACGTTTACACAAGAGCTCGACAGTGCCTTGAAGTCTGTGAACACTGACTATGAAGCCAAAAGAAGTTTTGACTTGAATCTCAAATCGCCCGTGGTGCGTGTGCTTCCAAAAGGTACTTTCTATTCTTGGCTCAAGCAAAATGGTAAATTAGGAGGGCAACACAAAGTGCCTCGACTCAGCAACGAGCGCAAATTGTTAGAAGAGGTATTGAATTTGCAAGCGGTGCAATTATGATCATACTTGCCCTACTCTATTTCGTTAATCAATTTACTTTAGAATCTTCATTTGAAGTCAATGCGAATCAATTTGCAATTGACCAAATCGGGCATTATTATTTTGTAGATGGCCGCACCGTAGAGAAGCGTGATGAGAAAGGAAGTTTGCTGTTTAAGAATAGCGAACTCGATTATGGGAATATCCATTCAATTGATCTTACCAATCCTCTTCAACCCATTTTATTTTATAAAGAACAAGGCAAAATTGCATTTTTAGATAATACTTTAAGTCTTCAAGGAAGTATTATCGATTTATTCGATTATGGCTTCGGACAAATCGAGTGTTTTGGGGGTTCTCGTGGTGACGCTTATTGGTTGTGGGACGTCAGCAGCACAGAGTTGGTTCGCGTCAACAAACAGTTTGTGCGTTTGTCTTCATCAGGAAATCTCTCTCAATTGTTGGGTCGCGAAATTCATCCAACCCAAATTCAAGAATCTGGTAATAGTCTCTACGTGACAGACCCAGCCTACGGTGTGATGATATTTGACATTTATGGTAATTATCGTTCCTCTATTCCACTGCAATTTGATGGATATGTTCAGATTGATAATGAGCGCATCATTTACACCCATCAGCAGTCGCTAAAGGTGATTGGATCAAATAAATTTGATGAGATGAGTTATGCACTGCCTTCGGAGATTCAAGGCAAAGTTGTATTCTTTTCTAAAAAACTTCATTGTTTACACAACAAACGGATGCAAATATTTGTGATGTTATAATTACTAACATCTCTTTCTACATAGGATATTCTTTTTTACTTTGCGCCTTTCTTTATTTGACCTAGACAAATTATGCACATCGCGATCGCCGGAAATATCGGATCCGGTAAGACTACTCTTACCACCCTACTTGCAAAGCATTACAAGTATCAGCCTCACTTTGAAGAGGTGGATGACAATCCATATTTGATTGACTTTTATAAAGACATGCAACGTTGGTCATTCAACTTGCAAGTATTCTTTTTGAAAAGTCGTTTTCGTCAATTGATTGAGCTAAAGAAAAGCTCAAAGAAAATTGTTCAAGACAGAACAATCTACGAAGACGCATACATCTTTGCTCCCAATCTTCATGCGATGGGTTTGATGACCACGCGTGATTTTGAAAACTATGCCGATTTGTTTGGTGTAATGGATGAGTTTATCACTCCACCAGATTTGTTGATTTACCTCAGAGCGTCTGTTCCCGCATTGGTAGAAAATATTCAAAAGCGCGGACGCGAATACGAAGAGGCCATTCGTTTGGATTACCTCACGCGCCTCAATGAGCGCTACGAGGCATGGATTAGCACTTACAACAAAGGCAAACTCCTCGTCATTGATATTGATAATAATAAATTTCATGAAAAAGCCGAGGACCTCGGCAAGATCATCTCTGGCATCGACGCGCAGTTGAATGGACTGTTTAAATAGATACTAGATACTAGATACTAGTGACTAACTACTAGATACTAGATACTAGATACTAGTGACTAACTACTAGATACTAGTGACTAACTACTAGATACTAGATACTAGTGACTAACTACTAGATACTAGTCACTAGTCGTTAGTATCTAGTCACTAGTCACTAGTCACTAATCTCTATTTCTTCCCTTTCAAATCAAGTGTGATGAGGAAGTTGTCTTCGATCATCTTGTCGCCGAGATCGCTGAAAAATTTAGCGCTACGGAATTTGATATCATATTGCGTTCTGTCGATTGCGAAGCCGCCGTTCACCTTAATATTACTATCGCCTGTAGGAACGATCAATAATGAAGCTGTCATTGGCTTGGTGATACCCTTGATCGTCAAATCGCCGGTGACATCAAATTGGTGTTTGTTCTTTGCTGTTGCTGATTTGAAAACGAACTTTGCTTCTGCATACTTTGATGTTGCAAAAAAATCGTTGCTTTTCAAATGGCCCTCGAGGTCAGCCTTTCCATCTCCTGAAAGGTCTTCAACTGTCAAAGTAGGCATATCAATAATGAATTCACCAGACTTGATAGCGCCTGCGGCAAAGTCAACTCTACCCGACTTTAATTTGATGCTACCATTGTGTTTACCGGTCACCTTTGTTCCAACCCAACGAATATTAGATTCGCTAGATGAGAATGCATAGCTACCGTCGTTAGCAGCGGGTAAATCAAGGCCTGCAGCATCCATTGGTTGCACGCTCACCTTGCTGGTGTCCAAACCTGCCCGAGCGGCTACCAAGCATTTTTGAAAGTCGGCCTCGAATTTTGCATCCGCGCTGCGAAGTTCTTGACACTTCGCCACGCTTTCAGCACTTGGGCTTCCCTTCACAGATTCCTTAGCACACCCGCACGCATCCAATGCAGCAGCAGTGTTGGTCGTATTTCCACCACAAGCATAAATGGCAAGTGTAATGCAAAGACCTATGTAGACAGTGAATTTATTCATGTTCAGTAATTATTTTTTTTCAGCGGCAATTTTTGCCTTTTCTGTTTCGCTTATAGGGCGAATGGTTGAGGATGTGGTGCTTTCAGTAACACCATTTACAATTGTATACTTAGTAACAACCTCTTTTACATTTCCATTTCCTAGATCGAGTACTTCTACCACCTTAGAAATTTCGTTTACCACAGGCGCTACTGTTTCCACTTTTTGATTATTGGAGTTTTCCTTTTTCTCATCAGAATGTCCGAGTATTGGAGCAATCGTTAAACCAACAAGACAAGTCAATTTGATGAGGATGTTCATTGATGGACCAGATGTATCTTTGAATGGATCACCTACTGTATCTCCAGTAACAGCAGCCTTGTGAGCGTCAGAACCTTTGAAAGTCATTTCGCCATTAATCATTACACCAGCCTCGAAAGACTTCTTAGCGTTGTCCCAAGCACCACCCGCGTTATTTTGGAAGATAGCCCAAAGAACGCCCGACACTGCTACACCAGCCATATATGCACCGAGAGCTTCAGCACCCATTCCAAAACCAATGATGATTGGAGAAATGATCGTGATTGCACCAGGCAACATCATTTCGCGAAGAGCTGCTTTTGTAGAAATTTCTACGCACTTACCATATTCAGGCTTACCAGTACCATCCATGATACCTGGGATTTCTCTGAATTGGCGACGAACTTCCATAACCATATCCATAGCAGCCTTACCTACTGATTTCATTGCAAGAGCTGAGAATACCACTGGAATCATACCACCAATAAACAATGCTGCAAGAACATCGGCCTTGTAAATATTAATTCCATCGATACCGGTGAATGTAACGTAAGCTGCGAAAAGAGCCAATGCAGTCAATGCCGCAGAAGCGATAGCGAAACCCTTACCAACAGCAGCGGTAGTGTTACCCACCGAATCGAGGATGTCTGTGCGTTGACGCACTTCTTTTGGAAGTTCGCTCATTTCAGCTACACCGCCCGCATTATCAGCGATCGGACCGAAAGCATCGATAGCAAGCTGCATTGCAGTGGTAGCCATCATTGCAGAGGCTGCTATTGCTACACCGTAGAAACCTGCTAATGCATAAGAACCCCAAATAGCAACAGCGAAGAGAATCACTGAAGAGAAGGTAGAGATCATACCCGTAGCAAGACCAGCAATGATATTTGTAGCAGCACCAGTAGAAGAGTTTCTTACGATTGCAAGCACAGGCTTCTTACCAAGAGCAGTATAATATTCTGTAAATGCAGAAATCAAATAACCAACAGAAAGACCTACCAAAGTAGCATAGAACACATGACGGCTAGGAATTGCTTTCATTCCTTCACCGAAAAACTCCATGTTGATTGTTTTGGGCAACATCCAATCCACGAGGAACCAACCTGCGATCGCAGAAAGCACGATAGATGTGATGTTTCCTAAGTTAAGTGCCTTTTGCACCTCTGCTTCCTTAGCATTATTGTCTTTAATACGAACTAAGAAAGTACCGATGATAGAAGCGATGATACCAACTCCAGCGATCATCACAGGAAGAAGAATTGGTCCCATTCCATTAAATGCGTCTGAGAATTGAACGCCGCCATTGGCCTCAGTCATATCCTTGATGATATAGTTACCAAGCACCATGGAAGCCAATACGGTCGCAACATAAGAGCCAAACAAGTCAGCGCCCATACCTGCAACGTCACCTACGTTGTCACCTACGTTATCGGCGATTGTAGCTGGGTTTCTTGGATCGTCTTCTGGAATACCTGCTTCCACTTTACCAACGAGGTCAGCACCCACGTCGGCAGCTTTGGTATAAATACCACCACCCACACGAGCGAAAAGAGCGATAGACTCAGCTCCGAGTGAAAAGCCCGCGAGAGCCTCTAGTACCATGGTCATATTTTTATAAAAATCTCCACCTTCTTTCATGAATGTACTCACAAATACCATGAAGAAAAGGCTAAGACCAAGAACTGCAAGACCTGCAACACCAAGTCCCATCACCGTACCACCGCCAAAAGACACCTTTAATGCGTTTGGAAGTGAAGTACGAGCAGCTTCTGTGGTGCGTGCATTGGCATCGGTAGCGATACGCATACCGATATTTCCAGCTACGGCTGAAAAAATAGCTCCTACAACGAAAGCTGGAACAATCATCCAACTTGTGGTTTCTACAACAGTTGAAATTCCGAAAAGAGCGGCAGAGGCGATAACTACGAATATCGCCAACAAGCGATACTCAGCGCTCAAGAAAGCCATTGCACCTTCTTTGATGCTTTTGGAAATGTTTTGCATTTTTTCATTTCCTGCATCCTGCTTCTTTACCCATGCCATCTTAATGAGCATGAAGATTAGACCTACAATTGCCAAGATGATTGGCACATAAATCAAATTGTTCATTTTATATAACTATTGGTTATTGGTTCGATTTTAAACGGGCGCGAATATACAGCGCAAATGCGGTCGCTCAAAATGCAACTTTGGTATTGCTAAACGTCCATAATTGAATTGAATTAATCCTTTCTAAAACGCGCCGATAATAATAATAGGATCAAGAAGGAACCAACACTTAGATAACCAGCATAAATGGTCTTTGTGGGGTGATATTCAAATTTGACCGTATGTTGTCCTTTTTCAAGTGCTACTACAGGAAACGATCCCTTGTAAATATCTATTGTCACTGGCTTTCCATCAACAAATGCCCTCCACATCGGCACCCACGTTTGCAGCAACACTAAGGAATCACTTTTTGGTAATTCAACACTTACCGATATTTCGTTGGTTTCTAAACGCCACTCATTCATAAGACATGAGTCGCCGCAGGCCGAAAAAATCAGTGATTTTTCTTTGAATTCAAGCAATCTACCTGATTCCTCAAGAACATTATATCTTGAAAAAATAAAGCTGTTGTATCCATCCCAAGCAGGCTTAGCGATGTAGATGCCTTCATTACGCCAAATGAACGGAATGTCAAAGGCGAGGCTATCCGAATGATAAGACGCAAGCCTTTCTCCAGCATAAGCCGTGCGTGTTTCTAATAATTGATGAAGCTTACTATTTTCTCGAGCCAGAAGGTGATTGTTGACCATCGTACTGTATATGTTCAACTGTATGCTAAAAGCTGTAATGAGCATGACACCAATAATCATATTGCGCGCATTGGACTGAATGAACAGATAAAGTAGAACGATAATAAAGAATATAGATTGAACTACTACCCTTCCCTCCACTGACAGCTTGGGCGTTCCATCTTTGCTTTGGAACTCCTCCCAAACCTTTGGAAAGACCGTCGCGTCGATAAATCGGATATTGATTAGTAGCAAAGCAATAAAGGGGATCGCGGTGAGAAAAATAAACAATCGTCTTTTTTTATGCATTAACATAAAAAAATAAGACATTCCATTGGCTGCTACTAATATGAAAAAGGTTACTGCGATGAACCTAAAAATAGAAGGATGTCGAAATAGTCCCATTGCAGGGAGGTGTGCAAGCCACATTCTCAAAGGGCTGTATGCCCCTAAAGCTGCTACCATTAAAAAGACGGCGATCGAGAGATAGAACCACTCTCGTCGTTTTTTTTCTTTTCTAAAAATCCATGACGTGAAGCCTAAAAGAAAAGTCAATCCCATGAAAAAATTTATCATTGAAAAATCACTTCCCCACTCTACCCCATCTCGGGTGCCCACAGCATAAGGCGTAAGCAAAGAAATGTATGCCTTTGGTGGAAATGGATTTTCTGTAATTCGTTTTTCATTTAATCCTGCTGTGCGAGTGATTTCGTTGTAAGTTTCAAAAGATGCCACCACAGGAAAGGCGCATACCGCAGCCGTTGGCAAAGCGCATACTAAAATAAATTGTCTGAGTTTTTTTACGATGTCTTGCTGTTTTTCAATAAAGATTTTTTTGATGAAAAAAAAGACCGCCACTCCCAATAAAACATACACTCCAATGATGACTACACCGGGGTAGGATCCTGCTAAAAACATAAAACTTGTAAATGCTAATTCTGAAGCATTTCGGAAGGAAGGGAGTTTTAATGATTGAATTAAGGCCTGATAGACCCAAGGAAACCAAACCATTCCAATCAGAAAAGCATAGTTTTGGGCATTGCTCATAAAAATACCGTTGCTCATGAATGCTATGCCACAACACCAAGCCACGGTATTTGAATATCCATGAAAACGCACCAATCGATGCATGCCGAAACCAGCTAGAAAAATGTGGAAACAGAATTCAAAATTCAAGGCGTACAAATCGTAGCCGTATATCAATGAAATAATCCAAACAATCGGATAAATGGCTCCTGTGTCTGGATCTGCGTGTAGAGGAAAACCCAAGTGCTGATAGGCACTCCACCATGGCCACTCTCCAGCGTTGATAGCATCACTGACGTTGATTCGCCAAGGTAGAAAACAGTCGATTGCATCCCATTTGAGGGGATTTTGGAACAATCCTATTTGAGGAAAAAGTAAAAATGCGAGAATGGTATAAGCAACTAGAATACCGATTTTCGAAGATAAAATTTTTTGAACTTTTTCCATAAAACAGCAAAAAAAGAGCCCGTCATAGACATGCGGGCTCATTTATTATTTTAATCATTGCTGACTAATGATTCACATACAACAACTCCTTTGCAGTTTTCACTACATCTGCTACCTGTGGCAATGAAGCCTCGATGAGCGTAGATGCGAAAGCAAATGGAGTATCTGTTTGGGTAAGACGACGAATAGGAGCATCAAGATAATCGAAAGCATGACGTTGCACGCGGTATGCAACTTCAGTGCTGATGCTCGCTACAGGCCAGCTTTCTTCGAGAATAATCAAACGATTCGTTTTCTTCACAGAATTAACGATGGTATCGATATCGAGAGGGCGAATCGTGCGGAGGTCAATTACCTCAGCGCTGATGCCTTCTTTAGCGAGCTCTTCTGCACCGGCAAGGGCAGTCTTCATTATTTTACCAAAAGAAACAATCGTCACATCTGTTCCTTCGCGCTTGATATCAGCCACGCCTATAGGAATAATATATTCACCATCTGGCACCATGCCTTTGTCGCCATACATCTTTTCAGATTCCATGAAAACAACAGGATCGTTGTCTCTAATTGCAGCTTTGAGCAAGCCCTTTGCATCGTATGGATTGGATGGTGTAATCACCTTCAAGCCGGGGAAATGGGCATAAAAAGCTTCAAAGCTTTGGCTATGCGTTGCGGCGAGTTGACCAGCCTGTCCATTTGGACCTCTGAACACGATTGGAACAGAAAACTGTCCTCCAGACATTTGAAGCATTTTAGCAGCAGAGTTGATGATTTGGTCAGCAGCGAGAATCGCGAAGTTCCAAGTCATAAATTCTACTATTGGGCGCAATCCGTTCATGGCCGCACCAACGGCGATCCCCGAAAAACCGAGCTCCGCGATAGGAGTATCGATCACTCTTTTTGGACCGAATTCATCCAACATTCCTTTGGAAGCTTTATATGCTCCATTGTATTCCGCCACCTCTTCGCCTAGAAGGAAGACGCTTTCATCGCGACGCATCTCTTCTGACATCGCTTCACAAATTGCCTCTCTGAACTGAATTTCTCTCATGTTGTTATAAATGTGGGTGCGAAAATAAGCATTCGTAATTACT